>JADYYU010000195.1 GCA_020853515.1 Chitinophagaceae bacterium
GCTGGTCTCCTTATCGATTCGGTGCACAATGAGTATGTTTTCGAACTTTTGCCTTAATAACTTTGCAATTGAAATTAACTCCTCGTTATGCCTGTCGGCGATACTGAGTACACCGGAAGGTTTATTGACAATCACATAGTCATCATCTTCATATATTATTTCTAGCTTCATTGGTCTTTTATAAATAGGGCTGCCTTATTTAAAGTGCTTGAGATATATAATTTCCTTTTCATCCAGCAAGCGGTAGGTGCCTCTTGGAATATTTTTTTTGGTCAGTCCGGCATACACTACCCGGTCAAGCGCTGTTACTTTATACTGCAGGTGTTCAAAGATTCTTCTGACGATACGATTTCGGCCAATGTGTATCTGAATACCGATCACCTTTTTGTCCTTCGGATTTACATAGGCTATTTCATCAACGGGTGCGGCCCCATCTTCGAGTACCACTCCTTCGGCCACCCTGTCAAAATCTTTTTTACTGAGGGGCTTATCAAGTGTTACCTGATACACCTTTTTAATATTGTATTTCGGATGTGAAAGTCGCTGGGCCAGTTCGCCATCGTTGGTCATGAGCAACAAACCGGTGGTATTCCTATCTAGACGGCCCACAGGGTATAAGCGGGCGGTATCGATGCCTTTGAACAGATCCAGCACTGTATTACGATCTTCGGGATCATCAGTGGTTGTAATATAGTTCTTGGGTTTATTCAGTAAATAATAAACCAGATTGCGCTGCGGAAAGATTCTGTTATTTTCATACAGGATCGCATCGGCTTCCGTTACTTTCACCGCCGGATTCATCTGCACCAGGTCATTCACGGTCACTTTGCCTTTTTTGATCAGGTCCACCGCATCACGACGCGAACAAATACCGCAATGGGCAATATATTTGTTGAGAGGCATTTCCCCGGTCGCGGCATCTTTTGCAGCCGCCGGTGTCTTTTTGGGTATTTTTATGTCTGACTGAAAATAAGGATTGTCATTTTCCGGAAAATGCTGCGGGGCCCCCACCTGCCCGGAAGCGGTTGTTTTCCGTTGGGTAGCCGCTGATTTCTTTTTCTTATTTTTTTCAGACAGGGAAAAACTTTTTTTAGGAACTGCATTCTTTTCTGCAGGTAAAAAACTTCGTTTGCTTTTACGATGCTTTTTTTCTTCGGGTGCAGCCTCCTTAGCCGGTAGGTTACGACCTTCTTTATCGGACGACTTTGTTGCCTGACCGGACTTAGCAGTTCGTGAAAAATCGGACGGAAAATGTTTTACTTTTTTAGACATAGTTCAACGATAAAATTAAAGGGTCGGATGATTAATATTTGCAAGCTGACCGCAGGCCGCATCAATGTCTTTACCTCGGCTTCGGCGTAAACGGGCGTTCACCCGGTTGCGTTCAAGATACTGCATAAAGGCATTTACTTTTTCTTCAGAAGGTTTGGCAAATTTGGCCAGTTCAATCGGATTGTACTCGATAATATTAACCTTGCCCGGAATTTTTCTGCATATTTTAATCAGTTCGTCTGCATCTTCTATGGAGTCATTGAAGTTGGCAAACAAAATATATTCGAAGGTGACCGGGCTTTTTGTTTTTTGAAAATAATAATTGAGGGCTTCTTCCAGTACTTCCAGATTATTGGTTTCGTTGATCGGCATGATCTCATTTCTTTTCAAATCATTGGCGGCATGTAAGGAAAGGGCCAGGTTAAATCTCGTATCGTCATCTGCCAGTTTTTTGATCATTTTACTGATGCCAGCCGTTGATACGGTGATGCGGGAAGGTGACATACCCAGTCCATCCGGGGAAACGATTTTTTCGATCGATTTCAGTACATTGTTATAATTCAGCAGGGGTTCACCCATACCCATATAGACAATATTCGTCAGTTTTTTTCCATAATGTTCCAGCGCCTGCTGATTCAATAAAAATACCTGATCGTAAATTTCATCAAAGTCGATATTTCGTTTGCGTTCCATATAGCCGGTGGCGCAAAATTTACAACTCAGACTACAACCAACCTGTGATGAAACGCAGGCCGTCATGCGCGTAGTGGTGGGTATCAGCACACCTTCTACATAGTGACCGTCGTGCAATACAAATCGGTTTTTGATCGTAGTGTCGTCACTGAGTTGAGTATGATGAATGCGGACAGCATTCAACAAATAAGATTCTTTCAGTTTTTCACGAAGTGCCTTCGATAAATTCAGCATATCGTCTATACTGCCGGCGCCGTGTTTCCAGATCCATTCATAGATCTGCCTGGCGCGAAACGGTTTTTCATTCCAGGTGGCAATCAGATTTTCGATTTCTGTCAGAGTAAGGTGTCGAAGGTTTTTCATGCAAACAAATAAAGGAAATTAAGATGCGAAAGTAAGATATTAAAGCGAGGTTTGCCAATATTCTCCAATAGCAGACCCTGAATGCTACAGCCCGCATTGCTGTTGGTGCTGCAGACTAGAATTTTTTGTTTTCCGGTAGTCCCATCATACTTGTAAAACTCATTTCGTTATACAGCACTCTGATCAGCCCGTCAGCCAGTCCGATTTGCGGAACATAGATTTCCTGAATATCTGCCCATCGTACAATATTGTTATATATGAGCAAAGCCGGTACGATCACATCTGCCCGGTCTTGCCTGAATTCGTAACGGTGCATTCGTTCACTGAGAGTTAAGGCGCTCATTTCTTTGTAATACTCTCTTAATATTTCTACCGGTAATGGCTTACCGGCTTTCCTTTTTGAAAGCGAAAATATTTTGTTGATATTTCCGCCTGATCCGATTGCCTGCGCCGGTAAATGTAGTTTTAAAGTAGTTTTAATAAACTGCTTCATTTCTTCCCAGATTTCTTCTTCCACTTTATCTTTCAGCAGTCTGATGGTGCCGACATTAAACGATTTTTTGATCACTTCTTTTTGCCGTGTATATAAGGTTAGCTCGGTACTGCCGCCACCCACATCAATATACAAATAATTGAATTTAGCATCGAGGTTATCTGCCTGATGGGTTTCGTATAATATCTGAGCTTCTTCACTGCCCGAGATAACATTGATCGCGATACCGGTCTCTTTCTCAACCTGCTGCACAATATCCGCCGCATTTTTTGCATCCCGCATGGCAGAGGTCGCGCAAACCTTGATGGCCTGCACTTCATATACATTCAGTAAATGTTTGAAGGCCTGCATGGTCTCAATCAGTTGCTGCATTTTCAGATCTGATATCAAGCCGGTTTCAAATACATCAAAGCCCAGCCGCAACGGAACTCTTACCAGATTGACCTTGGTAAAATCAAGACTACCATCAATGTAGGTAGTGATGTCTTTTATCAGCAAACGGGCAGCGTTTGACCCGATATCGATGGCGGCTAATCTCATAAGAAAATATTACAGGTGAGTGCAAGTTAAGTTAATACAGTCAAAAAAAGGCAGACCACATTTTAATAATTCAGGTTTAAGTGCGGAGCACCTGCAATATACCACTGACGTTTGTTTCTTAGGAGTATTTTTTTGCTCTCAGATAATTGTAAATGGAAACTTGTGAACGGGTATGTTTTTCGCGTACGCCCCGGGGCACATATTTGTTCAGTTGCTGATTATCCAGCATACGGGCTTTTTCGTTTTCGGCCAGTTGTATGTCCAGTATATGCTTCAGCTCTTCTTTAATATCTGCATCAAACACCGGTGTGGTGGCTTCAATTCTGTAATCAAGATTTCTCACCATCCAATCGGCGCTTGAAATAAAAATATCTTCCTTGCCTCCGTTTTTAAAATAAAAAATACGGGCATGTTCCAGATACTGATCTACGATACTGATGGCATGGATAGGTCTGGGCCATTTTTTATTTTCTGTATGGGCCGTGCAGATTCCTCGTACGATCATTTTCAGATCCAGCCCTGCACTTGCGGCATTGTATATTTCATCGATCAGTTTAATGTCCGTCAGACTGTTTAATTTGATCATGCAACCTGCAGGCTTACCTGCCTTTAGCAGTCGAATTTCATTCTTTATTTTTTCAATAAAAAAA
>JADYYU010000196.1 GCA_020853515.1 Chitinophagaceae bacterium
ACTATTGTAAACGAGGCGCAAACGGCGACTTCATCTTTTATTCATCAGCTAGGACTTAAAGAAGCCATTCGTTCTGCAAAGTCAGTAGAGACAAATATTACAGAAGGATTGTCTAATTCGAATGCAATTAAAATGCTGGGTATTGAAATCTTAAGTATAAATATTCTGGCTATCAGGGCAAATCCCGAAATGGAAAGAGCCCTCGAGACTCAAACGCGTGAAAGTCTGCAGCAGGAAGCCGATCAGGCAATTTATGCCAGAAGGAATTTTGCTGTTGAACAGGAAAGAAAAATAAAAGAAAGTGAACTGAATACTGAAATTGCCATTGAAGAGAAGAACAAACAGATTGCAGAAAAGCAGGCAGAGACCGAAGTTCAAAAAGCAGAAAATGAACTGAAACTTCGTGAAATGAAAGTGCAGGCTGATATTGCCATTGAAAATCAGCGCAAAGTATTATTAGAGCAAAAAACAGCGAATGAAAGAACGGAAGCGGATGCACAGGGTTATATTTTAGAAACTACCTTGAAGCCTTATAAAGCAATGGACTGGAAAATACTAACTGCGTTAAATAACAATGCAGATCCCAAATTTAATATTTCACTGGCATTTAGGGAATTAGCCGAAAATGCAGGCAAAATCGGCAACTTAAATATTAGTCCTGATTTGCTCGAAAACTTATTGAACGACAAGAGCGATAGATAATGAGTGTCGAATATGCGATCATAATCAAGAACAAAACAAGGCTGGAAACGCTCATTGAACGCTTTAATACAAAAGCACAAGCCAAATTTTATATAGAGCATTCCGGTGGAGATTTTAGTGATTATGAAAAAGAAGACGAAAATTTTCATCACTCACTTTCTACGGTTCAAAGAAATCTGTCAACCATACTAAAAAACAAAATTGTTGAAAGAAGTTTTTTGCCTTCATTCATTTTTAATGACAAACAGGTCATTATTACTGTTGGTCAAGATGGATTAGTAGCTAATACAGCGAAGTATGTTGGGCAAATTCCAATTGTTGCAGTTAATCCTGATCAGGAAAGATTCGATGGCGTTTTATTGCCGTTTAATGTAAACAATTTTTTAGAGGCCGTTGATAAGGTCATAAACAATAAGTATCATTCAAAATTAACATCGTTTGCAGAAGCAACACTCAATGATGGTCAAAGACTTTTGGCATTTAACGATTTGTTTATCGGCGCGGCTTCGCACGTTTCAGCACGGTATCAACTGACATTTAATAATAAAACGGAAGAACAATCCTCGTCGGGTATTATTGTTTCTACGCAGGCAGGTTCAACAGGCTGGTTAAGTTCGATCTTTAATATGAGTTTTGGAATTAGCAAATTCATGGAGAAAGGCGGCTCAAAAAAGAAGTTAGCAAGACTCGACGACGATCAGTTAATGTTTGCTGTAAGAGAACCCTTTGCAAGTAAGCGCACACAAATTGAAACCACTGCGGGATTCATAGGAGGACAATCAAAGTTAATCATTCAGTCACTGATGCCAAACAACGGACTCATTTTTTCTGATGGGATTGAAACCGATTTTCTGAAATTTAACTCCGGTTCCATAGCCACCATTGGCATTGCACAAGAAAAAGCAAATTTAGTGACTCTATAGATGCTAAAAAATTTTTAATTACGTGAGTTTTTGGTTGAATATCAACAGATGTAAAAGATAAGATTTCAAAGGTTTTATTTGTCCCATAGCCATCCCAATCCCTGCAAAAAAACAAATGTCCTGTATCTGATCTTTTCTTTACTTTTGCTGCCTTAAAAAAATAATAGCTGATCATGTCTCAAAGTTCTACCATTTCACTCGATGTTGTTTTAGACGAAAACAAAGTGCCCGAAAAAATTTACTGGCAAGCAGCCGAAGGCGGGGTAGATAAACCCACCGAAGCCAAGGCTTTTATGCTCAGTATCTGGGATGTGAATGAGGCCGCTGCCCTCCGTATTGACTTGTGGACCAAAAAAATGATGGTGGATGATATGAACGATTTTTTCTTCCAAACCTTTATGACCATGGCAGACACCTACGAACGTGCCACCACCCACAAACATATCGCCGAAGATATCCGCGAATTTTCAAAATCTTTCAAACAAAAAATGGAAGAGGAAATGAAAAAAAATCAACTGTAAAGTATCGCTTACACGGAGGGCCGGTACTCATGCTTCAGCAACGAAAATACCGCCGAGTCCTGTATCTCGTCATTTTTGTTGTAATGCTCGCGCAAATGCCCTTCCTGCTGAAACCCGAATTTTTGCATGAGTTTCAGTGAAGGCATATTGTGCGGACTCACAAAGGCTTCAATACGATTCAGGTTCATAGATCCAAAGCCATATTCAAGGATGCTTTGCAGGGCTTCTGTCATAAAACCCTTGCCTTTTAAAGTCTCCGTACAAATATCATAGCCGATCTCAGCCCTGTAATGCTCTACATACCAGGTATGAAAGCCACAGTTGCCAATATGCAGGCCGCTGTGCAGGTCAAACAGTTTAAAGTTCACAAACGATTTGTTATGGGTGCTCAGTCCTTTGGCATATTTTTCTTTTTCTTTGGTCAGTTCGCAAAACGACTTCAGGGCCAGAAACTCCATCAGTTCATCATCGGTATAATTTTCATGAATGAACCAGTACACTTCCGGCGTTAATTTTCGGAGCAAAAGCCGCTTTGTTTTTATTTCTTCAAAATCCATACGCTTAGTTTTTGGTATAGGCATACAAAGATAAGATTTTAATACAGGGATCCACTGCCGGCAAGCCGCAAGGGGATCTATGTTGCCGAATTGCTCTTAAACTGATCTGTGCAGCCTACTAGCAAAAGCCGGCCCCTGCATGGCGTCAAAATCAATGCGGACAAGCATTTGGCAAGGCGGTTTACAATCAGGAAACCGGAAGGATTTTAAAAAGGGGCATTCATAATGCACCGGAGGCCAGTTAAACGTATAATAAAAAACAACAATTATGTAAAGCATCCGGGACCCAATGCATAGACCTTTGTATCAACAAAACTATTTTCTCATTTCAAAAAATCACCGCGTTATGGAAACCACAGAAAGATCAAACGAACAACATAATCTGCAGCGCATGATCACCGCTTTATTTACCGATCAGACCAGTTTAGAAAGTGCTTATAAGCGACTCAATGATATGGGTTATACCAAAGATGAAGTAAACCTGATCATGATGGACGAAACCAGAAAACGCTTTAACCTCTATCCGGGTATGCATCCTGATATGAGTGTAGTGGCCTTAAATGGTGCTGAAAACGGGGCAGGGGTAGGAGCCGCTGTAGGTGCTACCGTGGGTGCTGTGATAGGTATCGTAGCAGCTATTGGCACCAGCATATTGATACCCGGACTGGGATTGCTTGTAGCAGGTCCCATCGCAGCCGGCCTGGCCGGTGCAGGTGCCGGTGGCGTAGCAGGGGGTATTATCGGTTCGCTGGCCGGTGTGGGCTTTGCCGAAGATAAAGCCCGCCTATATGAAAAGGGCCTTAAAGATGGTGCCGTTATCTTGGGCGTTCATCCCCATCATGATGAAGATGCGGTGCTGATACAGCAAATGTTTCTTGACATGAAAGGAACCGAAGTACATTGGTAAATGAATCCTGCTTATTTTCGCATCAGTAAAAAAAATACCCTTGCGAAAAATTATCAACGATCCTGTACATGGTTTCATCACTATTGATGATGAACTGATCTACAGCATTATCTCACATCCTTATTATCAGCGTTTGCGCCGCATCAAGCAAATGGCGCTGGCTTATCTGGTGTATCCGGGTGCCGTTCATACCCGTTTGCATCATTCCTTAGGAGCCTTACACCTGATGCAGAAAGCGATCGAAGAACTGCGGCACAAAGGAACTTCCATTTCTACAGAGGAATCGCAGGCGGCCCGCATCGCCATATTACTGCATGATATCGGTCATGGTCCTTTTTCACATGCGCTCGAACATACCCTCGTTGATGTACATCACGAAGATCTTTCACTGCTGATCATGCAGAAATTAAATGAGGAATACAACGGACAATTGCAGCTTGCAATCGATATTTTTACCGGTACCTATGAGCGCACTTTTCTGCATCAGTTGGTGAGTTCACAACTGGACGTAGACCGGCTCGATTACCTGGCCCGCGATAGTTTTTTTACCGGCGTCAGCGAAGGGGTGGTGGGCTACGAGCGTATTCTTAAAATGCTCACGGTATATAACGGTGAACTGGTAGTGGAAGAGAAAGGCATCCATTCGATTGAAAAATTTCTCATCTCACGCCGGTTTATGTACTGGCAGGTGTACCTGCATAAAACTGTGCTCAGCTCCGAACTAATGCTGGTAACAATTCTAAAAAGAGCGAAATTGCTGGCACAAAATCAGGTAGCGCTTTTTGGCACTCCGGCCATGCAGTTTTTCTTACAGCATCAGCTTTCACTCAAAGATTTTCAGCATGATCAGAATTGCCTGCAGCAGTTTTTACTGCTCGACGATAATGATGTGATCAGTTGCATTAAAGTATGGATGACCCATTCCGATAAAGTGTTGTCTGACCTTTGCCAAAGACTGAATAACAGGCATTTATTTAAGGTAAAATTTCTCACGGATGAAACAGCCTCGGAGATCCTTGACTGGAAACGGCAGGTGCAGCAAAGCGCGCACTTATCGGACGAGGACATTCCATATTACTTTATGCAGGACGCAACTGCCAGCAATACCTATAACGAAGGCGACGAGCAAATCAACATTCTTTTTAAGAACGGAGACGTAAAAACCATTTCATCTGTAGACGGCACATTAATTACGGCGGGGTTATTAGTACCCGTAAAAAAACATTACATTTGCTACTTGAGAAATTAATAACTGAAGTATGAAATTTACGGCTCAGCAAATAGCCACATTAGTACAGGGAGAGATAGAAGGGGATGCGAACGCGACGGTAGCTTCGATCGCAAAGATCGAAGAAAGCAAGGAAGGCGATTTGTGTTTTTTGGCAAATACAAAGTATGAAGATTACTTATACAGCACGCGGGCTACAATTGCCCTGGTAAACCACGACCTGAAGCTGAAACAAGCTGTAACGCCTACACTGATCCGTGTGAAAGATGCCTATAGCGCTTTTGCTGTATTGTTACAAACGTATCAGGATATCATGAGCGGTAAGCCAAAAGCCGGTATTGAATCGCCCAGTTTTATCGCAGAAACCGCCACCATCGGTCAGGATGTATATGTAGGTGCATTCAGCTACATCAGCGACAAAGCCGTCCTTGCAGATCATGCTAAAATTCATCCCGGTGTTTTTATCGGCGAAAATGTGCAGATCGGTGCTCATTCGGTGATCAACCCCGGCGTAAAAATTTATAAGGATTGCATCATAGGCGAAAACGTCATCATTCATGCCGGTACAATCATCGGCAGCGATGGCTTCGGGTTTGCTTTTGAAAAAGGCAAATTCAATAAAATACCGCAGTTGGGTAATGTAGTGATCGAAAATGATGTTGAAATTGGCTCAAACTGCAGTATCGATCGCGCCACCATCGGATCGACCGTCATTCGTTCGGGTGCCAAACTCGACAATCTGATACAGGTAGCGCACAATGTGGAAATCGGTGAAAATACCGTGATAGCCGCACAAGCCGGTATCTCGGGCAGCAGCAAAATTGGCAGCCATGTTATGATTGGCGGACAGGCC
>JADYYU010000197.1 GCA_020853515.1 Chitinophagaceae bacterium
AAAGGATTAGAGGTGTACCACACCTTTATGATAGAACTGATCTGGAAAAAAAAGCGGATCCTTGAAACCTACCTGAATGTGGCAGAAATGGGTAAAGGCATCTTTGGTATACAGGCTGCCGCACAGCCTTATTTTAAAAAGAATGCCATAGATCTGAGCAAAAGCGAAGCAGCCTGGATCGCAGCCATCTTACCGAATCCGGTTTTATTTTCCATCAAAAAACCCATTCCCCTCCTTGTTCGCAAACATAACTGGATCATGAAACAGATGAACAATCTGGAAGACGATCCGGAAACGGCCCGTTTGATTTCAAATGAATAAGGTGTTGCTGTCAGTCGGCGATCGATTGCCCGCAAATAAGTGCCTGAATTTCTATAGTTTTGCGCATATTTGTATTTCATCTGCTTCTGGCAGGTAGATTTTATTTATTCACATTTCAACGTATATTCAAGATGAAAATATGTGTAGTGGGCGCTACAGGCCTTGTAGGAACTAAAATGCTGGAGGTACTGGCAGAACGAAATTTTCCGCTGAGCGAGCTGATTCCGGTGGCTTCTGAAAAATCGATCGGCAAAGAAATCAGTTTCAGGGGCAAAAACTATCCGGTGGTTTCTTATCAGGATGCGATCGCTGCCAGGCCGGCCATTGCCTTGTTTTCCGCAGGGGGTGCTACTTCACTGGCTTTAGCGCCTTTGTTTGCCGAAGCGGGCATCCGCGTGATCGACAATTCATCGGCATGGCGTATGGCTGCTGACAAAAAGCTGGTCGTGCCTGAAGTCAATGGTGATGTATTGACTGCCGACGATTATATCATTGCCAATCCGAACTGCTCTACCATACAACTGGTCATGGTTTTGAAACCATTGCACGAAAAATACAAGATCAAAAGAGTGGTGGTTTCTACCTATCAGTCAGTTACAGGTACCGGTGTAAAAGCCGTGAACCAACTGATGAATGAAAGAAATCAGGTGGAGGGCGAGAAAATTTATCCTTATCCCATTGATATGAATATCATTCCGCAAATAGATGTATTTACCGACAACGGGTATACCAAGGAAGAAATGAAAATGACCAACGAAACCAAAAAGATCATGCAGGATGACAGCATTTTACTGACGGCCACCTGTGTGCGTTTGCCGGTGATGGGCGGCCATAGCGAAAGTTTAAATATTGAATTTGAACATGATTTTGACCTCGAAGAAGTTAAAACCCTGCTTCAGGATGCAGCGGGTGTGACGCTGACAGATGATCCGTCTAAACAACAATACCCGATGCCCTTACATGCACATGACAAAGATGATGTATTTGTAGGACGGCTTCGTCGGGATGAAACGCAGCCCAACACCCTGAATTGCTTTATCGTTTCTGACAATTTGCGTAAGGGAGCAGCTACCAATGCCGTGCAGATCGCCGAATTACTATTGACGAAACATTTTATTTAAATAAATCACGCCCATGAAAATTTATTATGTTGCCCTGCTCAGTCTCCTGCTTTCGCAGCCCCTGCTGGCCGCTAAAAAAAGTAAAGGAAAAATGGTGACCATACAGGGCGTGGTGACCCAAACCCGTGACTATTGTGGCGGAGCCGCTCCCGGTCCGGAAATGCTTGAAAATTTAAGCAGGCCAGTGCCTTTGCCGGAAAAAGAACTTTATATCCGCATCGGCGCCCGTAACAAACCGTCGCGTAGCGGCCAAAGTCCCATCTATAAAAAAGTGATCACCAATGCAAAAGGCGAATTTTCGGTGACCCTCAAAAGCAATACGACCTACTGCTTTATTGAAGGCTGGAAAGCAAAGCCCTTTAAAGTGCCTGCCAACACACAGTTTACAGTTTGGGATGCCGCCTGTTTGTATGAAAAATACATTGTGGCAGATTATGTTCTGAAAGTAAATTCGGGCAAGAATGAAATCGTAAAGATCAATTTTCATCAACGATGTTTTTTCAACCCTTATTGCGGCACGTATTCGGGCCCCTTACCTCCCTGATCATCCAATTTTTCATTCCTCATTTTCCGGCGATGCGCATACGACCTGCACACTGATTTTTCATTTGTCATATTATTGTCATAATTTGACAGAACTCAGGTATGTTAGGGCTTTCAAAAGTACATTTGCATCCTAAAACAGTTAAAAAGAAAATATGAAAAGAAAATTTTTATCCTTGATAGCATTAGTTGGTATGGGTGTAAATGTGAACGCGCAAAATGCCTGGGTAAACGACTCCGTTTCTATGGGTGCAGGCAGTGGCAATGATGTGTATTACAGTATGCCAACCGGCACTGTTAAAAGTGAAAACAATATGAACTGGCACCTGGCCTTTAGCATGAATGCAGGCGACAGCTCATCGATCTGGGCAAATCACAATGCCGGTAATGCCTATGTAAAAGTGTACAATATTCACAAAGACCATTCGCAATGGGCAGCGGTTACACTGGCAGATACAGCCAATGCAAATCTGTGTTTTAACATGGAACATAAGTGGTCGCAGGGAGCCCTGAATGACTTACCCAGCGCAGATCCGTTTAACTTCGGCTGGGGTACTTACAGTCAGGCTACTCACAATGTATATGGCGACAGTATTTTTATTGTAAAAGCCAATAACGTTTTCTACAAAGTGTTTATTGATTCACTACAATCTACTACCATGACTTATACGTTATCAGTAGGCGACCTGGTAGCAAACACTGTAAATACTTACACGATCGCGAAAGGCGCAAAATATGCCAATTCCATTTTTGCCTATTTTAATCTGGCTAGCGGCCTTGATACACTGCGCGAACCGGATATCGCTACCTGGGATGTGGTGTTTAACAGGTATAATGCCATGGTATTACTGGGCCCACCGCCTGCAGTGCCCTACTCGGTAATAGGTGCGCTGGGTAACCGCGGTGTCAATTTTGGCAAGGCTTTGTTGGTGCATGTAGATACTGCCTGCAATAATTACGGCACCTATACCAATCCGTGGCAGACTTCAATTTCTACCATCGGTTACGACTGGAAAACCTTTACACAACCTGCGGGCCCATGGGTGATTCAGGATTCGCTTTCTTATTTTATCAAAGCAAAAGACAATAATATTTATCAAATACAGTTTACCGGTTACAGTGGCAGCGGCACAGGCAATATTAATTTTAGAAAAAGGATTGTAACGCCTACAAAAGTAAACGACTTACAATCTGGTATCAGTCAGTACAGCGTATTTCCGAATCCTGCACAAAATCTGCTGAATGTGGTAATCGATGCCAAAGAAAACAACGATGCAAATTTGCAGATTATGGACCTGAGCGGTAAAATTGTTTTGAATGCGAACGTTCAGGTACAGAGCGGTGTAAATGCCTATGCATTACCGGTACAAAATTTAGCGAATGGTCATTATGTATTGTTTGTCAACGGCAAACAATTGCAGATCAAAGAAAAAATAGTGATCAGCAAATAATTGCGTAATACTTTTTGAAAAAAATCTGTATCCATATCATCTTCTTACTATTAGTGGCTTGCAAACTGCAGGCCACTAATTTCGTTTTATATGTGCAGGATAAAGCCAACGCAACAGCGGTGCCTTTTGCTTCGTTTCAGTATAAAGCCGGCGGTCTGATATCAACGGCTGTTGGCGACAAAGAGGGAAAAACAGAAATCAAAGACGTGCAGTTTCCGTTGACTGTCAGTATTTCTGCCATCGGATTTGAAACTAAAAAATTTAAACTCTCTGAAAAAGATCTTGTAAGAACCGGTCAGTTACTGACGTACACGGTACTGCTGAATAAGGCAGTCGTTGCCATACCGGATATTGTGATCACCGGTCAAAATGCTCCCGTATTGGCCACACAGTCGGTGTACAAGGTAAATACAATTTCGTCCGCACAAATTGCACAGCGGGCTGCGGTGTCGCTGAATGATGTACTGAATTATGAAATGAATAATTTTGTGTCGAACGACAATATTCTGGGCTCCTCGCTCAGTATTGGCGGTATTGGCGGGCAAAATGTAAAAATACTGGTAAACGGCATTCCGCTTACCGGACGCGAAAACGGCAATATCGACCTTGGGCAGATCAATATGAACAATGTAAAACGCATTGAAATGATACAGGGGCCCATGAGTGTGATTTATGGATCGAATGCGCTGGGCGGAGTCATTAACGTGATCACCCATCAGGGGGGAAAGCAATTCAATGGGGGACTAAAAACCTATATGGAAAGTGTAGGCCGCTATAACATTTCAGGCAACCTGAGCAGCAGCAAAAAAAGACATTCCCTGCAAACCTCTTTCGCACGGAATTTCTTTCAGGGCTGGACTCCGGAAGATGGTGGCGACCGCTTTCAATTGTGGAAACCAAAAACGCAATACCTGGCTGATTTGCAATACAACTATACCTTCAAACAGGGCAAACTCACTTATTACGGTTCATATCTGAACGAAAAAATCACCA
>JADYYU010000198.1 GCA_020853515.1 Chitinophagaceae bacterium
ACCGTCCTCAGCGCAATGCGCCTTGCAACATTTATAACTCCCATCGATTTCGGCAACCGCTTCGCAAAAAAAATCGCAATCTTCAGGATCGTCGTCAATGATTAATAATTTTTTGCTTTTTGTCATAAAAATTGCGTTAAATATATTTTTTTTGTCGGTGTATTACAAACTTAAGCAAAAATTGATTAACATCCAAGTTTAATTTGTTCCGTCATGAGGTTTGAAGATCGTGCTGAAATTTGCAAAAACAGCGTTTTACGATTGAATTCGTTCGGGAGATTCGAATTAGTATGAAAGCACGGCTTTCAGGTTCTGTGCAACGAATAAATTATGGACTGTCGCGTTGTTGAAGAATTAACTAACAGGCCTGTGCATGCCCGGTTTTATGATACTTACAAGATGTAAAGTACACCAAGGTCGGTTTCAGCTAATTAAATGCTCCGATGATCTGCTCAATGCTGTACGGGCTTTCATAAAACGATAATAATTTTACGATCACCTTTTCAACCACTGCATCCGGGCAAGAAGCCCCTGAAGTGATCAGTATTTTCGGTTTAGCTGCATTTGGCAAGTAATCACAGCTGATTTTTTCTGTATGGGTATGAAGATCGAAATGGCTGATTGATTGTCTGTCAATAATTTTTGATTCATTTTCAATAAAATAAGTAGGTAACTGTTGCTCACACAGTTCTACCAGATGGGATGTATTGGAACTGTTATATCCACCAACCACCAGCGCCAGGTCTGCCGTTGTTTGCAGCAGACCCATTACAGCACCCTGATTATCATTGGTGGCGTAGCATAAAGTATCTCTGGTATCCGCAAATCGTGAAGCAGTCGACTCGGATGTTAACTCATAATGCCGGGCCATCACCGTCTTTAAAAAATCGGCTATTTGTTGGGTGTCACTGGCCAGCATGGTTGTTTGATTGACTACTCCAATGCGCTCAAAATGCCGGTTTACATCAAATCCTTCGGAATACTGACCTTTAAATTCAGTGTAAAATAAATTCAGATCAGTCGTTTTGCGGATATATTTTTCCAGTTTCATAGCCTCTTCCAGATCTTTTACAACGATCGAAGGTGTATGAAAGCTACTATGCGAAAAGGTTGCCCGTGTTTCTTCGTGCTTTGGCTTGCCGTGAATGACTATGGTATAACCTTTAGTACCAATTTGCTCGGAGCGGTTCCACACTTTTTCAACAAATGGACAGGTGGTATTATACTGAAGCGGGTTGATGCCGATGGCTTTTAGTTGTTGTTCCGTTTCGAGTGTAGTGCCAAAGGCCGGTATGATCACAATATCATCCTGAGTCAGTTCGCTCCAGTCTATAAATTTATTGCCGATCGTATCCATGATAAATTGTACACCGCTTTTGATTAAATCAGCATTGACCTGCGGATTATGGATCATCTCACTCAACAAAAAAATTCGTTTGCCGGGATTTTCGTACACGGTTTTGAAGGCAATTTCAATCGCATTTTCCACACCATAGCAAAATCCAAAATGCCGGGCCAGGTAGATATCAATGCAGCCAAAATCAAGATGTGTGGGCGTAAAATCTTTCTTGAGTTTGTCCTGCAGTTTTCGTTTATTCTTAACAGCGGATATGAGGGGGCTCCGGTAAAATTCGGGTATCTCAAAACTTTTCATCTATAGATTAAAATTGTTTGACGCAAATGTAGAGAAGTACTTTAAAGTAATTATGGTAAAATTATTAAAATAAGATATATTTGATAAAAAAATACATGCGCGCGGCCACAGCAGTTCGAATTATACTCATATTTTCAATCCTGATCATTTCTTTCAGTGCAGATGCCAGAAGGAAAAAGAAAAACAAAAATAAAGCGCCTGCAACTAAGGCAGCCAGTGTGAATCTGGTGAGCAAAACAGACAGTACTAAAAATGTGGCTACGATCAGCCGTCCTTCTGTAACTCCTGTTACCAGCAATGCAGCCACTGTAAAGAAGCAGGAAGAAATTAAACCATTTGCACAA
This sequence comes from Chitinophagaceae bacterium, assembly GCA_020853515.1. Taxonomy (GTDB): domain Bacteria; phylum Bacteroidota; class Bacteroidia; order Chitinophagales; family Chitinophagaceae; genus OLB11. The sequence continues at coordinate 1,999 of JADYYU010000198.1, forward strand.
CTGGTGGTTTCATTTACCAGTATGGGCGGTGGCATCAATGCAAAAGCCCGTGATCAGTTTCTTGAACATATCCAGTGGTTTAACACACAAAATCATTGTGAGCTGATGTACGACAAAAAGCCCTGGGGGCGTGAAGGCGAAATTGATTACTGTTTTTTTGGAAATAATCAAATCTTAATTCCTACTTTATACAAACAACTGAAGGAAAAATTTACCGGTATCAGACAGATTTTTATCAAGGAAAATTTTCCCTGCAAATAGCTAACACACATATTTATAAATAAAACAATTCAATGAAATTAAAATTCACTTTTCTTGCAGCCTCGTTAAGCTTATCCATGTTTACTAATGCACAGCAATTACGTCGATGTGCTTCTGATGATTATCTGAAACAACTTGATATGCAGTATCCGGGGTTTGAGCAGTCTGTCAAAAGTCTGTCAAATCAAATCAGCAATGACCCTAATAAAAAAACGCGTGCAGAAACGATTACGGTTCCTGTGGTGGTTCATATTGTGTACAAAAATGCAACTGAAAATCTGACGGACGATTATGTAACTGCTCAGATCGATATCTTAAACAAATCATTTCTTCGTCAAAATGCTGATACTACCGGTTTGCGAACTGAATTTAAACCATTTGCCGGTAAAGCCAATATTCAGTTTATGCTGGCGCAAACCATCAGAAAATCAACGACTGTACCTGAGTTTACCTATTCCGGTTCACCCAATGGTGCAGATGTGGTTAAAGTAACGGCTGCTGGCGGCAGCGACGCTATTTCACCCGATAAAAAACTCAATATCTGGGTTTGTGATCTGGGTGGCGGTGGTGGCGGCGAACTGCTGGGCTATGCCTATCCTCCTCCCGGCTTGCCGAACTGGGGTGGCATGCAATTTCCGACTGGTGCTCTGGACGGTGTTGTGATCGATTTTATGGCTTTTGGCGGCACATCCAAGCTTCCAAAAGGGAATGTTACCTGGGGATGTAAAGGTAAAACGGCTGTTCATGAAGTGGCTCACTATTTAGGTCTTCGCCATATCTGGGGCGATGATAATGGTGCTTGTCAGGGTGATGTTGGTTTTGAAGATGACGGTATTGGCGATACACCGCACGCCGGTGACATGTCAAATTCTGATTGCAACAAAAATAAAAATACCTGCAATCAGGGCGCCGGTGACCTGAAAGATATGGTTGAAAATTACATGGATTATTCCGCTGAAAGTTGTCAGAACACTTTTACGAAACAGCAGGTTAGCCTGATGGAATCCGTGTTGAACAATCAGCGTCTGCAAATCCGCATTCCGCTGAAAATAGACGACTATGATTTTTCTTCCAATGTGGCGGTTTTTCCTAATCCGGCCGACGACGTTGTAAATGTAGGCATTATGAATTTAAATTATACAACGGCCGAATTCAGTTTGATGAATCATTTGGGACAAACAATACAAGCAGAAAAAACAGATAATAGCCGAAAATCAGTCACTTTTGATGTTCGTGAACTGCCAACCGGAATCTATTTTCTGAAAATAGTAATCGATGGCAAATATGCACATAACGAAAAAGTATTGATCCAGTAGAAATCTTATTTTATTCTATTTTACAAAGTCTCCTTTCGGAGACTTTTTTTATGAATAGGTCGCTTGTGCATCGCAGAACTTTGCATGCTACTGAAGCATAAAAACGAACCCAAATTCTTGTCTTCAGTGCAGTTGCTTGTTATGATGCAGTCGTTTAGCAACGCCTGCTGCTAAAGAATACAGGTCGTTGGCTTCCGGGGTAAAATTTTCTGAATATCTGCAAGGTTATTAACCATTCCTTTGAACAAATTGTCGTAAATTTGCGTTGCTAAAATTTAAACACCATACTACATGCAAAAAATCACATGGATAACAACGCTTTTTTTACTTTTTTCATTCACGATGTCCGCTCAGCAAAATACAGCCCAAAAAGCTCCTGTAGAGGTAACTTATGCTGGATTTGCAATTCCTGCTTCGGATGACGTTGAATTGCTGCCGCAGTTATCGCACCGAATTTCTGAAAATCCATCTGCTAATGAGACGATGCTGGAAGCCTATAAAGAAAAGCTGGTGAAGGAACCGGTGTCGGTTAACGAACCCTTGAATAAAAAGTCCCGCTCACTTGAGCCGGTATTAGAAGCAGGTTACAGTGCGCTGAATAATCAGGGCTATCCTTCTGATAACTCCGCTGCAGTCAATAAAAATAATCAATTGATTTGTGTTGTAAACAGCAGTATTCGCTACTATAATACCACAACAGGTGCCGGTATTGCTGCCGTGGCAGGTTTGGCCAACTTCTTTGCCAGTCCGCAAAATGGCACTTTAAAGTCAAATAATTTGTGTGATCCAAAAGTGATTTTCGATCCTGTAGCAGAAAAATTTATTGCTTTTGCACAAACCTGCGATGGCAATTCAAGTACTTCGCAGTTGCTGCTGGCTTTTTCAAAAACATCCGATCCCACCGCCGGCTGGTATTTTTATCAGTTTAGTGGCAATCAGTCGGCTGCTATCGGTCAAAATTCCTGGTTCGACTATCCGAAAATCGGCGTATCAAACAGTGATGTATTTGTGAGTGGTAATTTGTTCGACAATAATTACCAATATGTACAGTCAGTCGTTTTTCAAATTAATAAAACCAAATGCTATGCAGGTGCTGCATTGGCTGCCTCCGACGCCTTGCTTTGGTACAATATGCCTAATTCACCCTTTACTATGGTGCCTGTTTCAAACGGTCAGCTCGGTGGATATGGTAACAACATGTATATTTTAGCCACTTTGCAGGTGGGAAACAATACCAATGTGGCTGTTTATGAAGTAACGAATTC
>JADYYU010000199.1 GCA_020853515.1 Chitinophagaceae bacterium
ATACGCTCGACTTTCCATCGCGTGCCCCGCAAAGCTGCGAGGTCCCTGAAGGCCTGGTTGAGGCTCTGGGAGGCATAAAGCCCGTCGAGATACTCCGCTCAAGAGATTATTTTATAGTTTATGAGACTGAAGCCGATGTTTTAGCCTTAGAACCCAATTTTGCTGCATTAAGCCGTATTGAATCTTTCGCTTTTGTGGTTACTGCTCAAGGAGATAACTCAGATTTTGTTTCCCGGTTTTTTGCACCTGCTGCAGGTATTGATGAAGACCCGGTAACCGGATCTTCGCATTGTAACCTGATCCCATACTGGGCAGACCGATTAGGGAAATTTAAATTGCATGCTTATCAGGTATCCGCTCGACGAGGCGAATTATGGTGTGAGCATAAAGGCGACAGGGTATTGATGTCGGGGAAAGCGATTACTTATTTGATTGGAGAAATCTTTTTAAGCTGAAAGCAGAAAGTTATAAGTTGTAGGTTATAAGTTATAAGTTTTAGGTTAGCTGCCAATATGAAACCGTATAAATCAGTACTTTTTCCACTCATTGCATTTATGGTAATTGCTTGCAGTAACCCTATAAATTCAACTGTGAAATCACCTGCAAAGGATAAAACGCTTTCATACAAATCATCAGGAGATACGGTTTTCGTTGACGGAAAAACCATTGTATTCTTTTTGCCAACAACAAAAGACTTAGAAAATCTGTCAAAAGAAGAAGGTGATGAGTCCGGTTTTGACGAGGTAACAAGTGATTTCGGATTCTATTCTCAATCTGTTATTGATTCATTAAAGAAAACTTCTAAAATCAAAACAGTAATGACTAATAAAAAAATCATTACAACGATTTTAGATAATGGCAGTAAAATATCATTTGATCGAACCAAAGGCGACAACATTGTTGGGACTGTATTTACTGATGGGGAGAATGAACCCAAAATTGACTTTGGTGTTGCCACAGATGTTGATTACTGGAGTATGATTAAATTATATTTTATAGACTATTACTAACATCATCTAATAACGGCTTCAAGCTACAGCGACTGTAGTGCTATTTGAAACTGGCTGCTTCCTAACTACTTTAGTGCTAAGGCAACGCAAAGTGCTATTAGCTCAGCTTTAAGCCTCATAACGATATAAGTTTTAAGTTTCTGAAAAATTAATTTCAAATGAAGCTGTCATCCTCAGACCTCAGACCTCAGACAACTATTTTTTAGAAATTCGGTTTCAAAACATATTTCTCATAGAACCTGAAAATATGCTCTGTTGCTTCTTCGGCAGTATCCACCAAACGGTATAAGTTCAGGTCATCTTCATTGATATTATGCTCCTGTTCCAGCATATGGGTTTTTACCCAGTCCATCAAACCCGACCAGTAATCAACGCCGACCAAAACGATAGGAAAACGTGCTACTTTACCGGTTTGAATCAGGGTTAATGCCTCGAACATCTCATCCATAGTACCAAATCCACCCGGAAGCACGATGAATCCCTGGGAATATTTCATGAACATCACCTTGCGGACAAAGAAATAATCAAAGTCAAGGTTTTTATCGCGGTCGATGTATTTATTATGGAATTGTTCGAAAGGAAGATCAATATTCAAACCGACAGATTTACCTCCGGCTTCAAAGGCACCTTTATTTGCGGCTTCCATGATACCGGGGCCACCACCTGAGATCACGCCGTAGCCGCGTTCAGTCAGCATCCTGGCACAGTCTTCAGCCAGTTTAAAGTATTTATTTTCCTGTGATGTTCTTGCAGACCCGAAAATAGAAACACAGGGTCCGATTTTAGCCAGTTTTTCAAAGCCGTCTACAAACTCGGCCATGATCTTAAAGATCTGCCATGAATCAGTGACTTTAATTTCCTGCCAGTTTTTATTTTCGAATGCGTGCCTTATTTTATCGTCATTACTCATAATTGGATTCAGATGGATTAAAATTGTGTTTTACTGGTTGCGGGTTTGCTGATCAGTAATAAACCAATATATGTAATCAGGCCGTTTACAACGATCAGTTCATTATCAAAAATATAGCCAGCCATTAAAGTTTTTGAATTTGCATTCAGAAAAAAGCAAATTGCCGGAGATAATAAACAAATGAATGGCACTAGTTTGTCCTTTACAGTTCTTTTTTTCATGAATAAACCGAAGCCATAAAGTCCCAGTAATGGACCATAAGTATAAGATGCCACCGTGAATATGGCGCTTACGACTGCGGCATTATTAACAATGTTGAACAATATGATTACCGTGAACATCAACAGGGAAAGGCCGATATGAACAGCGTGTCTGGTTCGGATTGCAGCAGCAGAATTCAGATCTTCCCTTTTTGAGAATCCCAGGAAATCCACACAAAATGAAGTAGTCAATGCGGTTAATGCAGAGTCTGTAGTTGCAAAAGTTGCAGCTGTTAATCCGAGCATGAATACCACCGCCGGAACTATTGCTAAATGATTGAAAGCAATCTCAGGGAAAAGAAAGTCAGTCCTTGGTTTACCCGTAACATGATCGAGCGGAAGCTCAATTCCATTTTTGCTTGCATATACATAAAGCAATGCACCCACACTCAGGAAGAAGATATTGACAATCACAAAAACAGTGGTGAAAGTGAACATGTTTTTCTGAGCTTCCTTGATATTATTGCAACTCAGATTCTTCTGCATCATGTCCTGATCCAGGCCTACCATTGCTATGGTAACAAAAATGCCCCCAAGCAATTGTTTGCTGACATGGAACTTACTGGTCATGAAATCTTCGTAGAAGAATACTTTCGAATAACCACTATTCTTAATGGTATCAAATGCCTGTACTAAATTCAATCCAAGGCTATCACATATAAAATAGATGGTCAGCACGACCGAGGAAACCAGAAATAAGGTTTGAAGGGTGTCGGTAATGATAATCGTTTTTAAACCGCCTTTAAAGGTATATGAACAGATTAATGCAAGTGATATAAGTACTGTGGCCCAGAATGGTACACCATAAGAATCGAAAATAAAGCGCTGCAATACGATTACAACCAGGTATAAGCGGAAAGATGAACCAATCGTACGGCTCAGAAGGAAAATGCTGGCAGCAGTTTTATAGCTGTAAGTGCCTAAACGCTCTTCAATATAGGTATAGATCGAGGTCAGTTTCATCCGATAGTAGAGCGGGAGCAGGACGGTCGCGATAATGATGAAGCCTATTGCATTACCTAATACGAACTGGAAATATTTAAATTCATTTCCTGCGGGGTTGCCAACTTCGCCCGGGACTGATATAAAGGTCACCCCGGATAAGGCTGTACCAATCATTCCAAAAGCTACCAGATACCATTTTGAATTCCGGTTTGCGGTAAAAAATGTTGAATTGTCTGAAGATTTTTTGGATGTAAAGTAGGAGATACCCAATAGCATCAAAAAATATCCAATCAGAAAACTAAGTAAAATTCCCGGTGCCATAAGATTTTTATAATTGATAATCTCCGCAAATTAATAATTAAGTTCTGAATATTCGCCCCTCTTGAAGAGAGATCATCTTATAATTTG
>JADYYU010000200.1 GCA_020853515.1 Chitinophagaceae bacterium
CTGCATCCCGATGCCCCGCATCCCTATTTGTTTTTTGAAACTGCCGCATCTATCATTACTCTGGTGCTGGCCGGAAATTTTATGGAAGAATATGCAGTCGGTTCCACCGCTACGGCTATGAAGGAACTAATGAAATATCAGCAATCAAAAGCAATGCTGATCTTAACAGACAGCATTGGGAAAGAAACCATGACCGCGATCGATAATGAGGATGTAAAACTCAACGATGTATTGCAGATAAATACAGGTGATAAGGTGCCTGTTGACGGTATAATCATTCGTGGACTGGCGGCGATTGATGAAAGTATGATGACGGGTGAAAGTATTCCCAATACAAAAACGCTCAATAATACCGTGACCGGTGGAACCATCGTAACCGAAGGTAATATCAGAATGCGGGCAACGGCCATAGGGAATAACACAGCCCTTTCGCATATCATTCGGCTGGTAAATCAGGCTCAGGCAGCCAAACCTCCCATGCAAAAGCTGGCAGATCAGATCAGTGCAGTTTTTGTGCCGGTGGTACTCGCCATTGCGGTATTGACTTTTTTACTGAACCATTACGCTTTTCATATTGATATGGAAAATAGTCTGATGCGGGCCATTGCCGTACTGGTAATTGCTTGTCCATGTGCGATGGGGCTTGCTACTCCGGCTGCTGTGATGGTGGGTCTGGGCCGTGCAGCGCGAACGGGCATTCTGATTAAAGGTGGTGAAACGCTCGAAAAATTCAGGGATATCAGGCAATTCGTATTTGATAAAACCGGGACACTTACTACCGGTCAGTTGCTGATTGATCAATATGAATACAGCATTGATGAAAATGAATTTAAGCGGGTATTGTTTTCCATGGAGCAATATTCATCACATCCCATAGCGCAAAGTATCAGCAAGGCCTGGGGAGATCTGAGCCCGGTTGTTTTTGCACAAAGCGGAGAACTAAAGGGCGTTGGACTAAAAGCCGTTGATCTTGAGGGCAATGAGTGGCAGGCCGGTTCTTACAGAATTTTGAATACGGTCCAAACGGAGGGTAGGCATGATCTTTATTTATTAAAAAATGGTGTGCTTGCAGGTTGGGCAGACCTGAAAGATGAGATCAGGCCGGGGGCAAAGGAAGTGATCAGACAACTGAAAGAAAGAGGTTATAAGACCGTCTTGCTCAGTGGCGACCGGATGGAGAAATGCGAAGCGATCGGACAGGCTCTGCAAATGGATGAAGTGTATGGTGAACAGTTGCCGGAAGATAAATTGAACACGCTCGACAGGCTGAACGAAACAGGTAAAATAGCGATGGCCGGTGATGGTATCAATGACGCGCCGGCTCTTGCAAAGGCGCATATTGGTATTTCGCTGAGTGATGCCTCTCAAATTGCCATGCAAAGCGCACAGGTGATCTTATTGAAAAATAATTTGTCTTTACTTCCTCAGGCCATTATGCTGGGGAAACAGACTTTTACAACCATCAGGCAAAATTTGTTCTGGGCGTTTTTTTATAATATCGTTGCCATACCGGTGGCAGCCTGGGGCTTGCTGACGCCGAGCTGGGGAGCAGCGATAATGGCCTTGAGCGATATTGTACTGGTGGCTAACTCGCTCAGACTGCGTTATAAAAAGCTTGATTGACGGGCTTCATTAATATGCTGCACAAAGGGCTTTACTTATTTTAAATAAGGCATATAATAAAAAAGCCGTCCAGTATTGAACGGCTTTTTTGATTATATTATGTAACTAAAAGTATAAGTTAGGATCTGCAATCATCGACATAGTGTGGCTGCTTAATTAAATAATAAAGCAGACAGCATGGGCCTAGAATTAAATGCCATCACCATCAAGCAGGTTACCAAGTCCACCCAAAATGCTGCCTTCTTCTTTACGGCGGCCAAAGGTTCCGTAAGCCATGATACGGGAAGCGAGTCTGCTAATGGGTAATGATTGTATCCAAACCGTACCCGGACCACGAAGGGTTGCAAAAAACAATCCTTCGCCTCCGAAGATGGTATTTTTGATACCGCCTACAAACTGCACGTCAAAATCGATTTCTTTGGTATAAGCCACCACGCAACCGGTATCGATCTTCAGTACTTCACCGGGCATTAGCCGGCGTTCGTGTACATGTCCGCCTGCGTGTACAAAAGCCATACCGTCGCCTTCCAGTTTTTGCATAATAAATCCTTCACCCCCGAAAATACCGGTGCCCAGGTTGCGTTGAAATTCAATGCCGACACTAACTCCTTTGGCAGCGCATAAAAAAGCATCTTTCTGGCAGGTCATTTTACCGCCATGCTCGGCCAGATTCATTGCAATGATTTTACCTGGAAAGGGAGATGCAAAATGCACTTGTTTTTTACCTTGACCTACATTGGTAAAGGCAGTCATAAAGAGACTTTCACCCGTGAGGAGACGCTTGCCCGCGCTAAAAATTTTCCCCATCAGGCCACCTGTTTGCTGACTGCCGTCGCCGAAGATGGTTTGCATTTGTATGCCATCGTCCATCATCATAAAGGCGCCGCTTTCTGCGATCGCTGTTTCAGTGGGGTCAAGTTCAATTTCAACATGCTGCATTTCTTCACCATGTATTTTGTAATCTATTTCGTGTGCGTTCATTTTGATATTTTTTTCAAATATAAAAAAAAGCGTTGAAGAGATTATTTTTTTTGCCTGACTTAATTTGAAACCTGCTGCCGGCGCGATCGCTTCGGGTGGGCGCAAACGGGCGAACAATCCAATTTGCGGATGCAAGGGCGTGATGACGCAAACTTGCAAATGGGTATAGGCCGGGGGGAGTTGTGCAGGTTTTTGCAGTATTGTAAAAAAAGAAAAATAGACGATGCGAATCGATCTGTAAAATAAAATGGGAAAGGGGGTGTTAAGTTTGCAAAAGACAAATGAATATTATTATATTTATGCAAATTTTACTTGAATGCAAGCGCAACACATGATCAACTGGTTTGAGATTCCTGTGACCGACTTTGGGAGGGCCAAACATTTTTATGAGACCATCTTTGATATAACGATGCAGGTGACTGAAATTCAGGGTTATAAAATGGCTTTTTTCCCTTCTGCTGAAGGAAAGATCAGTGGTGCGATTTGTTTTGGCGAAGGGTATATACCAAGTGGCGCGGGTTCTTTGCTTTATTTAAATGCAAATCCTGATGTGAATTTAGTGCTTGACCGAGCTACTGCTGTTGGAGGTAGAATTATTGTGCCCAAAACCCTGATCGGGGAAGAAACGGGCTACTATGCATTTATCGTAGATACGGAAGGGAACAGGATCGCATTGCATTCAGAGAGATGATAACTGGCTAAGGAGTATGTCCTAAGTCCTGAACCTTTAATAATATTCTTCCACAAAAGTGTAATTAATAATACGCAACAGAAAAACTTACTTTGCACCAATGATAGTTACTGTATCGATTATAGAGGATGACCTGAAGTATGCGTTGCTTCTCAAGAAGATTATTGAGAGCAATGATGATATGGCCTGTATCGATATTTATCAGAATCTGAAGAGTTCGCTGACTGCCATGGCTGAGAATGTTCCGGATGTGGTATTGCTTGACATCCAGTTGCCGGATGGCAATGGTGCTGAGTATGTGAGTATTTTAAAGGGGATCTGTCCGGAGACCCATTTTTTAATGTGCACCAGTTTTGAGGATGAAGATTATCTTTTTACTTCACTGAAGCGGGGGGCTAGCGGGTACATCATCAAGACAGATACACCCGATCAGATCATGGCAGCCATCCGCGATGTGATGAATGGTGGGGCACCTATGAGCAGCAGTATTGCACGCAAAGTGGTGAATCATTTTAAAAAGGAAAGTCGCAGTATGGCTGAACTGACAGCAAAGGAAAATGAGCTGCTGAATCTGCTGGCGGCAGGCTTGTTTTACAAAGAAATCGCAGCCGAAATGAATATAGGAATTGACACGGTGAAGAAGCATGCCAGCTCTATTTATAAGAAGTTGCAGGTAA
>JADYYU010000201.1 GCA_020853515.1 Chitinophagaceae bacterium
ACATAAATTCTGAATGTAGTAAATATTAAACATGGGATAGTATGTTCCGCTTGGTGCACCGGGTCCGGTGATGTTAAATATATAGCCGGGTGTACCACCTGCAACTATAATTTCTACTGCCCCATCACAGGCACCATTACAAAATACATTGTAAAAAGTTGCAAAACTGCTTGATATCGGTGCCGGTTCTGATATCAGCACGGTTGTTGTTCCTATACAACCATTTACATCTGCAACGGTAACCGTATACGTGCCGGCGCATAAGCTGGTAAAAAAGCCAGTTAATACGTTTCCAACACCTGGTGCCGTGATTGCATATGTATAGGGTGGTACTCCTCCACTTGCTGCTACCTGCGCAGTGCCATCACACATTCCATTGCAGGTAACATCTGTACTGCTTATAATGCTGACTGAGGGCGCAGGTGGTGCTGCAAGGAATACGGTTGTGGTTGCTGAACAATTATTTGCGTCAGTGCATACGATTGTATAGGTGGTGCCGGCACACAAATTAGATGCAGTACCGCTTAGGTCAATAGTAGCACCTCCCGTAATAGCATAAGTAAATGCAGGTACCCCACCTGTGATACTAGTAGTAGCCATTCCATCGCAACCCGGAATACAGGAAGGCTGGGTAATAGTATTGAGATTAAAGTTCATTGCCGGGCTTTGCGTGCTTGTAACAATGACACTATCAGTACACGGAGTTGCATCGCTTACATATACAGTATAAGTTCCTGCAAGTACATTGTTAAATTGATTACCGGCCTGTGGTAAGCCATTATTCAACTGATAAGTTATCGGTGCTATTCCTCCGATAACATTTACATCAATTGTACCGCCAATTGCAGCATTACAATAGGTAACGTTATTTGCGTTGATGCTAAATCCACATTGCGCATGAACATAGACCGATACTAAACATAACAGAACAAACAGATAAATTTTTTTCATGTTGAACGGATTAATCCTTTCAAAGGTTGCTAATTTCTGGTCATTATCAAAGCAAGTTTTGTCATTTTATTTTCATCTACGGTATTATTACAAAGCAATGACAGTTGAATACGGTCTGATTCACTAACTCTGCAAATAACTTATACTTTCAGCAGAGCGATGTTGTAACTGGCTTTACAGGGCTGCTGTCTGCATTGTAATTTTGAATCTTAAGTATCAAAGACCTGCTAAATTTTGCCATGCCTTCGAATCATAAAATTTAGTTTTTAAAGCAGGATATATCAGTAAGAAGATCCATTAATATGCTACTAACAAATTATATTTGATGTACAAAAAACATTCAAATGAAATTTATCTGCATTCTCGTCTTTTTCACTTTCGTTGCTACGGGTTCTTTTGCCCAAACTAGCAACCTTGTATATGATTCGGTACTGGCAAAAAAACTAAACGCAGACGAGTATGGTATGAAAGCGTATGTACTGGTGATTTTAAAAACCGGCAGTCATCCTGCAAGCGATAAACACTTCGTCGACAGTTGCTTTCGCGGACATATGTCCAATATTGAGCATATGGTCAAACTGAACAAACTGACTGTGGCAGGACCCTTGCAAAAGAATGAAAAATCGTACCGGGGCATTTTTATTTTAAATGTACAATCAACCGAAGAGGCAGCAGCTTTGCTTAAAAATGATCCTGCGATCGATGCAGAATTATTATCAGCCGAATATTATAACTGGTATGGTTCGGCTGCTTTACCCCTTTATCTCGATGCATCTGATAAAATATGGAAGAAACAACATTGACGGAGAATTTAAAAATTCTATCTGCCGCGGCGGACCAAAAATTAACATAGCATATTCCGCAAACACTCAGTTGTCCCCAAAGTCCTCAGCCCTATACACTTCTACAAATACGTAAAGCTCTGAATGATATTTTCAGCCGCCTTGATATATGTATCATAAAAATGGATTTTGCTCGCGTACATAAAATTATACATTAATCCTTTATGCACCCACAACACCATTTTTGTTTTCAGCACTTTGTCGCCCCCTTGCATATTAAACACCAGTATTTGTTTGCCTTCCACTCTTTTGTTTTCAAGAAATGTTTTTACACCCATTTCTTTTTTCAATGCACCTAACTGTGTTTTCATCAGTCCATCCAAAGTCGTAATTCCTTTTTCAAGTGGCTGCACTGTAAGCGCCAGCATAGCATCGCCCCTTCTCTCTTTTTCGTCTGTTTTGGGAGATTCAAAAGTGATCATTTTATTTTTTCCAAACTCATCCTGGCTGACTTTCCAACTGCCCGGATATTCCATTTTAAAAGCAGGGTCCTTATAAATGAATGTTTGCAGGTTTTGCGCTTTCACACGACTTATGAAGGCAATTGCTACAAAGATCAACATGAATTTTTTCATGGTACGCTGATTTGTTTGTACAAAATTAAGTAAAATATGGTCACCTTGCATCTCAATGTAATCTTACTGTGCGTATATTCGGCCCACCCTGCTGCTTTTTTAGTTATTCCTATGCAAGCTGCTTCCTGCTGCTTTTAATATAATAATAGAGGAGAAACCTGCATTTATTTAAAGCACGATTTAAGTTTTGAAAATGCTGCTGCAGTTATGCAGCAAGTCTGGATTGTGCTGCTTTTAACTAGGCTATCCAGGTTCGCAATTCATCTTCAAAGTACATCAGCGCATTTTTTACCGGTAAGGGCAAGCCCCCACCCAATGCACACAACGATCCAATCTCCATCGTCTCAAGCAAATCTGTCAGCAGGGTTTTATCTATTTTATAATTTTCATGGATGGCCTTATGCATCATTTCAGCACCGCGGGTAGATCCTAAGCGACAAGGAAAACACTTACCGCAACTTTCATGCGCCGTAAACTCAAACAGATGATGTAAATAATGAATGATCGGAAAATCTTGCGGAATACATACCACAGACGCATGCCCCAGTAAAAAACCATTTTCATGAAAACTTTCAAATGAGATATTCAGTTCATTGATTTTCGAAACCGGCACCAGGCCACCCAGCGGACCTCCAATATGCATGGCTTTAATATCGCTCTTAAATCCCTGACCTAATTCTTCTATCACTGTCTTTAAAGGAGTTCCCATATCGACCTCGTAAATACCGGGTCTGTTGAAAAAACTGTCGAGAGATACCAGTTTTGTGCCGGTCGATTTTCCAAGACCAACGCCGGCAAATCGCTCTCCGCTATGACTCAGAATAAATGGAATGCAGGCGAGTGTTTCTACATTGTTGACCACGGTAGGTTTGTTGAAAAGTCCAACCTGTGCAGGATAAGGAGGACGAACCCTAACTTCGGGTCTTTGTCCTTCAATAGAAGATAGCAGGGCTGTTTCTTCGCCGCAAATATATGCGCCTTGTGCATGAATCACTTTGAAATCAAAATTAAATCCACTGCCCAGAATATCTGTACCCAATAAACCTTTGGCATAAAGTTGCTTAATTTCTGCTTCGCAAATTGCGATACTTTCCGGATATTCACCTCGAATATAGAGCACCCCATTTTGCGCACCAATCATGTAGCCGGCCAGCATCATGCCCAATAATACCGAATGCGGTTGTTGCTCAAGCAAATACCGGTCGCTGTATGCACCCGGATCACCTTCATCGGCATTGCATACTACAAACTTAATGTCGCCCGGCGTATTCTTACAGCTTTCAAATTTAAATGCTGTCGGAAAACCCGCTCCGCCTCTGCCTCTCAGGCCACTTGTTTTTAATTCGGCCAGCAGTTCTTCCGGTGTCTTTTTTAAGCTCGCTTTTAATAATTCATAATATTCATCTATTCCTGTGAACTGCTGAGTAAGCACCTGCGTTCCGGCATGACCAACATGGTAATGATCTGAAGCTTGCAGATGTTTGTCTGTATTATGTAAGTCCTGCATTTGGGATGCAGTATCTATTATTTTTGGAATTTCCCCGATTGCAGTTCCGGAATAGTTTTGTCCCTGATAAAAAAAGGCGGAGTTTTCATGACAGCGTCCGAGGCAATACATCATGCCGATCTCTTCTTCTTTAAAATGTTCTTTTAATTTATCTTTCAGTGCCCCCTGAGTTCCCGCGCAAAGACAAGCACTTCCTTCACAGACATATACTTTTTTGCCTTTATTTTCCGCTCGGGTGAAATCGTAAAAGGTTGCACTGCCATAGGTATTGGCGGTTCCGATCAGAAATTCCCTGGCCAGCCGGTTACTGTCTTCTACAGATACTGCGCCCGTTTCAGCCGCGGCTTCGCCCAGTTTTTCAAACAGGTTAACTTTTAATCCTTTGCGGCCCGAAAGCTCACTGATATTGAATGACATACTTTAAATTAAGTAACGAAGATAAGGTTTGATTTTTTATTATTGAAATGTGTTCAGCCTTACCTTCGATTTTTGGCACTATTTGTAATTTCTATCCTTACTTTGCAACCATGACTGACATACTTCATAAAATTTTTACTAAAAGAATTGCGTTGGCTCAGGCTATCTTGCAGGTAAGCAGTGAAGCTACTATGAACGCCATTATTCAAAAGCAAGTGCCCAAAGGAGATGTATTTGAATTTGCCCGTGCTGCCGGATTACTGGCGATTAAGAAAACCAGTGATGTGATACCTGATTGCCATCCGATGCCGGTAGAATTTGCACAGATTAAATATGAAACAGAAGGTTTGCAGATAAAAATTCTGGTAGAAGTGGCCACCGTTTATAAGACGGGCGTAGAAGTTGAAGCCATGCACGGTGCGGCCATTACGGCCTTAACTATGTATGATATGCTGAAACCCATCGACAAGCAGGTGGAAATACAAGCGGTTAAACTGGTTGAAAAAAGCGGCGGAAAAAATGACTTTTACGATGTGCTCAATCGTAAACTGAAAGCAGCAGTCATTGTATGCAGCGACACGATTGTTAAAGAAAAAAAGGAAGACAAAGCCGGTAAGGCGGTGGTGCAAATATTGGAAAAATACAAGGTGCTGCCTGAGGTTTATCAGGTAATTGCCGATGAAAAAGATCAGATACAGTCAGCCTTGAAATCGCTGGTGCAACAACAATTTGACCTGGTGTTGTTTGTAGGCGGCACCGGTCTCTCGCCACGCGATGTAACCCCTGAGTCTGTCAGTGAACTGATTGAGCGGCCGATACCCGGCATTATGGAAGCAGCACGCAGCTACGGTCAGCAACGCATCCCCTATGCCATGCTGTCGCGGGGAGTAGCGGGTTATATCAGTAATACGCTTGTGCTGACTTTGCCGGGCTCCACCGGTGGAGCAACAGAAACGATGCAGGCGCTCTTTCCTTCGTTGTTGCATGTATTTCGCGTGGCTGCAGGCGGCCGACATGATACTCAACAATCGATACCGTAGCGTTTTACCAAACCTGCAGCTTTTTTTGATAGATACTGCGCATGATATTAAAAATGAAGATTTACAGATCGCCGTCTGAAAATTGATAAATAATTCAACAAAATGTATATTTTTACGGTTCAAAATAAATAACTGAAATATGATTGAAGAACTTTTTAAACTCGTACAGCAGGAATCTCACACAGATATTATCAATAATCCTGCTATTCCAAATGAACAAAATAATCAGGCTGTAGGGCTGGCCACCGAATCAATCTTTGGAGGGCTTCAGGGCGCTTTAGCTAATGGCGGCCTCCGGGATGTGCTGGGTATGTTTGGTTACAAAGCAAATGTCGATCCGTCGCATCCTGTGGTGAGCGTTATCACTGATAATTTTGTAGGTTGACTAATGAAAAAACTGGGACTTGATTCAGGGGCCGCTACAGGCATCGCCGCTTCGCTGATACCAGGCATTTTGGGTAAGCTGGTCAATAAAACCAACGACCCGAACGATAGCAGTTTCAATATTAATAATATCATTGGTGCCTTGACAGGTGGCGGTGCATCGATCAGCA
>JADYYU010000202.1 GCA_020853515.1 Chitinophagaceae bacterium
ATATTTTGCTCACCCACTATATTTTTATAAAAATTGATCACCTTGTTGGAGGCGAATACAACGGGGGTACAGATTTCAAGCAGGCGATGTTCACTCAGTGATTTTAAGATCAGTTCGATGCCAATTCCGTTAATGTCGCCGGTGGTAATGCCGATCTTTGGTTTAAATGCAGGAATACTCATTATTTTGTTTCAGTTAGCGACAAATATAGCAAATTCTTATCGCCAAATCCTAAATTCTAAACCACAAAACCTAAAATCCTGCCGGTTTGTCGGTGGTGACAGCGTGCATGACTGCCGGTGCTTTGAGTGCATGCAAACGGTTGGAGGGCTAAGGCAAAGGATGATCGTATCGGCAGTCTGTATGCTTACTTAATTATAGTTCGATTTCTTTTACGGCTATTTTTTTACCGTAAAAAGTTTCAATGGTTTTTTCGAAATGGGGTGAATAGCGGCTGACATAAAATTCATTTTCCCTGATTTTTTCGTTTGCCGCAAGGTTTTTTTCTGTCAAAAATCGTTTGAGTTCAGTGGCCAGCGGACCTGCATTATCAAGTATTATTTTTGAGTGGCCAAAATATGCAGACACTGCTTCGCGGATTAGCGGATAATGGGTACAGGCCAGTAACAGCGCTTCCTGCTGAGTAAACGCCGGATCAGACAAATATTCGGACAGCACTTGCTTCATTTCTGCACTGTCAGCAAGGCCGGCTTCTATCATGGGTGCCAATAGGGGCGTAGCTTTTTGAAAAATGTCTATTTTATGGCCGTTTTCGCGCAAAATTTGCGGGTAGATATTGCTTTGAATGGTGGCCTGAGTGCCAATAATGCCTACATGGCGGATTTGTTGCTGCACGATCGATTTGACAACCGGTCTGATCACCCCCATGATCTCTACCTGCTTCCAGAATTCGTTTCGTAAACTGCTGGCTGCTGCTGAGGATGCTGAATTACAGGCAATAATGATGATTTTCACCTGCTTACTAATCAAAAATGAGACAATTTTACGCGACAATTGTAAAATTTGTTCAGGTGTTTTGTCGCCGTAGGGCATATGCGCCGTATCGCCAAAATAGATCAGTTGTTCATACGGCAGTTCTTTTTCGAGCATGCGGGCTACAGTGAGTCCGCCAATACCGGAATCGAATATGCCTATGGGTTGTGATTTTTTCATGGGTACGGCTTGTGTGGCGGGCAGTGAGGCAAATATACTTTTTACATTTTCAGTTTTCTGAAAATTTTTGACCCTAAAATAAAAAAAACAGTACCTTCGCAATTGAATAACAATTTGTTTAAGATAGGTTTAAACCCTGTGGGCAGACAAATGTATCGTGGAATGAAAAACTTAAAAAAACACAATGGATCCAATAATAATAACTGTTATAGCAGCAGTGGCTGCATTACTGATAGGCTTGTTCATCGGAAAAGTACTATTTAATAAAAATACCCAAAAATTAGTAGAAGAAGCAGAACAACAGGCAGACAGGATCGTAAAAGACGCACAGACCCAGGCAGAAACGCTGAAGGAAAAGAAAGTACTGGAAGCCAAAGAGCACTTTTTGCAGTTGAAATCGGAGCATGAAAAGACGGCTTTGCAACGCAATCAAAAATTGAATGATGCTGAAAACCGTATTAAGCAGAAAGAAAAGGAGCTGAATGATAAAACCCAGCTTGCGCAAAAGCAAATACAAGATTATGACGCTAAGAAGTCAACCCTAGACAGACAACTGGAAGTGGTAAGCAAAAAGCAGGAAGACCTGAACAAACAGCACGACGAACATATCAAACGACTGGAAAAAGTATCGAACCTGAAGGCTGAAGATGCGAAAGCTGAACTGATAGAAGCCATCACCAACGAGGCCAAAACAGACGCCATGGCCCATGTACAGGAAATTATGGAAGAGGCTAAACTGAAAGCCAATAAGGAAGCCAAAAAAATCATTATACAAACAATTCAGCGCACTGCTGCGGAAACAGCCATTGAAAATTCGATTACAGTCTTTAACCTGGAAAGCGATGATATAAAAGGACAGATCATAGGCCGGGAAGGTCGAAATATTCGTGCACTGGAAGCGGCCACCGGAGTTGATCTGGTGGTAGACGATACTCCTGAAGCCATTATTCTCAGCAGTTTTGATCCATTACGTCGTGAAATAGCCCGTTTGTCATTACAGCGGCTTGTGCAGGATGGCCGTATGCATCCGGCCCGGATTGAAGAAGTGGTTGAAAAAACCAAAAAGCAAATTGAAGAACAGGTGATGGAAATCGGGGAGCGTACCGTGATTGAACTGGGCGTACACGGCCTTCACAAAGAACTGATCAGAATGGTAGGGCGTATGCGTTTCCGTTCTTCCTACGGACAAAATTTATTGATGCACTCGCGTGAGACCGCGAACCTTTGTGGTATCATGGCTGCCGAGCTGGGCCTGAATCCCAAACTGGCTAAACGTGCCGGTCTGCTGCATGATATCGGCAAAGTGCCGGATGAAGAAACAGAATTATCACATGCTTTATTAGGAGCCAAACTGGCCGAAAAATACGGAGAACATCCTTCTGTGGTAAACGCCATTGGTGCCCACCACGATGAAATGGAAATGAAATTTATTCTGGCTCCGATTATACAGGCCTGTGATGCTATGAGCGGTGCCAGACCGGGTGCCCGCCGCGAGATCATGCAAAGTTATCTTGAGCGGATCAAAGATCTGGAAACCCTTGCCATGTCCTACACCGGCGTTGAAAAAGCCTATGCGATACAGGCCGGACGCGAGCTTCGTGTAATTGTAGAAGCCGATAAGGTGAGTGATGCTGACAGTGATAAACTATCCTTTGAAATCGCAGATAAAATTCAAAAGGAAATGCAGTATCCGGGGCAGATCAAAGTAACGGTTATTCGTGAAAAACGCGCCGTGAATCTGGCGAGATAAGCAAACCGTTTGCCGACACATTTTTGCTGTTCACATCAGCATATTACCGTTCATCATGCCATTAAACCTCAAAATTGTTGATTTAATAACATATTAACCAAAATTTGAATTTTTTTTAGACTATCATTAACAGAAATTGTATCTTTAACATATATTTACAAGCCAATTTAATTTTTAATAACATGAGGAATACATTACGATTATTAGCGATACTTATACTGATATTATCTTGTAACAGTGGCTTTGCGCAGTCAGTTGCGGGTGAAATTTATGGTAGGGTAACCGATGAAAAGAAGCAGCCGCTTGAATTTGCAACAGTTCGGGCTTACGAAGGTGGTATCCTGAAAGGTGGTGCTAAATCTGATATCAATGGTAACTACTCGATTAAGCCGCTTTCTCCGGGTACTTACGAGGTAAAAGTGACTTATGCCGGTATGGATAGTTTGTCAATTGATGGCATTCCTTTAGGAAATGACAGCCGTAGAAAAGTGGATCTGGAAATGCAAAAAAGAGCGGTTGTAGGTCCCAAGAAAGATATCATTTTTAATGTAAAAAGAATATACCAGAAGCCTTTGGTTGATCCGACCAATCCGGGAGGAAGTGAAATGGTGAAGGCCGATATGAAAAAACTGTCGACTGTCTCTACGGGTGACTTTGCGGCATTGGCGGGCAATGGCTATCAGCGTAAAGCGGGTGACAATGCGATCAGTATCGGAGGTGACCGAAGTTCAGGTACCGTGTATATCATTGATGGGATGCGCGTACCTGCGGGCAGAAATGTAAACTTTCCACCTAGTGCCATCGATCGTCTCGAATTAATGAGTAATGGGATGAGTGCTAAATACGGAAATGCTACCGGTGGTGTAATCGGTATTACGACAAGAGGTATTCAGCGTGAAATATCTGGTAGCTTACAGGCTCAGCATTCTGTGGAAGGCTACAATAATAATCTGGCTTCCTTTGATCTGTCCGGTCCGTTATTAAGCCGCATGAAAGATGGCCGCAAAGTGCCGGTACTTGGATTTGCACTGAATGCTTCAGGTACTTATGATAAAGACAACAATCCTTATACATATAAATATTACCGAGTTAAATCTGATAAACTGCAACAATTGCAGGAAACACCACTCATCCCTAATCCTAACGGAACAGGCAATTTTATTCAGGCTACCGACCGGGTAACCATGGCTGATTTTGAAAAGGTGAAAGCCAGAGAAGAAGGAGAGTCTTACGGCTTGAATTATCTGGGTAAACTTGATTTTCAACCCACAGATAATATCAATGTAACCCTCGGTACTTACTTTGCATATACCTATGGCAGAGGTTATTCTTTCACAAATTCATTGTTTGCGCCTGAAGCAAATTCAATCTCAAAAAACTACTCAGGCAGAGGATTTTTAAGATTAACCCAAAGACTGGGTAAAAGCGTATCACAGGAAAAAGAAGGTGCGAAAAAATCAGCAATCCAAAATGCGTTTTATACGATTCAGTTTTCGTATCAAAAAGATTATGCCGATGGTGCAAACCCTCAGCATAAAAGAAACACCTTCGATTATGGATATGTGGGTGTATTTACCACTCACCGTTCACCATCTTATATTCTGGACACGGCCAAAGGCGGATTTTTCGGAATTAAATATAATGGAGAAAGAAGTGATTCTGTAACCTTTTATGGTGGTGGCGTTAACCCGTTGCTTGAAAATTATAACAAGCAGATCTTTGCTGACAAACGTTTCGAAGTA
>JADYYU010000203.1 GCA_020853515.1 Chitinophagaceae bacterium
AGATAACACTGATTTGCGCAGATTTATTTACAACATTCGTACAGGGTTATATTTTCTCACAGATAATACAGATTATTTTACAGCAATTACAAAGAGTTATTAATTCTCACAGATAACACAGATTTGCACAGATTTATTTACTGCAATTACAAAGAGTTTTTCTTCTCACAGATAACACTGATTTGCACAGATTTATTTACAGCATTCTTACAATGTTATATTTTCTCACAGATAACACAGATTTGCACAGACTATTTTACAGCAATTACAATGAGTTATTTATTCTCACTGATGTCGCAGATTGTGCACAGATTTTTTTCGAGAGAAATTGCCGGGGTCCTTACACCATTTCACCCGCTTTCATCTTTTCAGCATTTTCGGCAAATTGCAGCGAGTCTAGCATATCCTGTATATCGCCATTTACGAAATTGTCCAGAGCATAAATGGTTTTGTTGATGCGATGATCGGTGATGCGCCCCTGTGGCCAGTTATAGGTTCTGATTTTGGCAGAACGGTCGCCGCTGCTTACAAGTGTCTTGCGGCTTTTGGCAATGGCTTCTTCATGTTTACGCACTTCCTCCTCATATAATTTGGTACGCATCATCTCAGTCGCACGAATCCTGTTGCCCAATTGCGAGCGGTCGGTTTGGCAAGTGACCACAGTACCGGTCGGGATGTGAGTCAGGATCACTTTAGTTTCTACTTTATTTACATTTTGTCCGCCTGCTCCACCGCTGCGCGCTGTTTCCATTTTCAGGTCTGACTCTTTCAGTTCAAAATCTACTTCCTCGGCCTCTGGCATCACCGCCACGGTAGCTGCTGAAGTATGTACCCGTCCGCTGCCTTCGGTAGCCGGCACGCGTTGCACACGATGCACACCACTTTCATACTTCATGGTACCATATACATCTTCACCCTGTACTTCCAGAATCACTTCCTTATAACCACCCGAGGTACCTTCGCTTTCGTCTATTACCGATACTTTCCATCCGCGAGATTCGCAATATCTGATATACATCCGCATCAGGTCGCCGGCAAAGATGCTGGCCTCGTCGCCTCCGGTACCCGCCCTTATTTCCATGACCACATTTTTTTCATCCTGCGGATCTTTAGGAATCAGTAACTGATGGATCGTATCTTCAAGGTTTGTCTTTTGTTCTTCGAGGGTCACCAGATCTTCTTTGGCCATATCGCGCAGATCGGCATCACTTTCTGTGTCCAGTACTTCCTTGGCGAATGCCAGAGCATCCAGGCAATTTTTGTATTGCTTGTAGGCGTCCACAATTTTTTCCAGTTTACGGTATTCCTTACTCAGTTGTGAATACTTTTTCTGGTCTGACACTACATCAGGATTTGTGAGTGACACACCAATATTATCAAATCTGCCTTTGATGGCTTCTAACTTGTCGAGCATAAGGGCGCAAAGATAAGAAAAGAAATCAGATGACATATGAGAGTTCGGGAAGCAGAAAGTACGAATTTAATATTCAATCATCGGAGTTCCCTATTCCTTACAGCCGCGACCATGCATAACGTTTAGTACCAAAAACGACTGAACCCTTTTCGAGTTTGACCGGGCGATTATCATACACCCCTTCTTCGTTGATCAGCGACAGACTGCAACCCTGCATTTGCAACTCGCGGCTGACCTTGCACCAGGTGGTCCATTTGCCGGTCTTTTTCTTTTCAGTAAATCCGGATCCTGCAGACCCGAATCCGGAAATGCTGACCCATTTTTGAATATACCGCCCATCACGATATAAAATAATCTCCTCCGATTTTGAATAGCTGCTTTTCAGTTCGCCATATCCGTCACTGAAACCGTCCTCATAAATCAGGCGGGAATTGCCCAGTTTATTTTCCAGTTCAGTGCACACCTGCTTCCGCAATACTTCCTGCTGATCGACACCCGATTGGCCAGCCATTTTCTTTGACTGATCACCTGTATATCCATTTTGGCCGAGCCATTTTTTGAGTGCATCCCATTGTTCCTGAGTTGGCATTCTTAAAGATTTAAAGGATAAATTTAAGGTTTAATTCACAGGTTACAAAATCACAGCCTTTGTTTCTATTGCAGGCTTTGGTCTCATTGGGCCGAAAAACAAATGAGCTCTGCAGGCAGTAAGGTTCCCAAAAACTAATTTATGCCCCGGCTATACTATCAATCTTTTTAATTGTATTTTTACAATTCAATAATTGAAAATCGGATGGCAAAATGTTACCTGCTTATTTTATGTATTTTTTCTTCATTTCTGGCTACTGCACAAACCAACACAGAATCCCGACCTGAGATAATGGCGGATACCATCCTGAAAAGGCAAATGATCTCTTCCGGACGCATGCAGCTTCATATTAAAATTGCCCGGCAGCAAAACGAAGCCGATGTTACCGATGGCATTTATGATAAGCTGATTGACCGCGATGCCAATATGGATAAAACGGCTTTGGTTTCGAATGCTGTATTTGGCAAAACAAATAAAACAATCGCCTACATCGAAAATAATGAAACCGATGATATGGTTAAAAGGAAATATCTCGGCCGGGTGATCGAAAATTTAAGAATTTTTAATGCCGATATCAATGATGGTTTTATTGACGAAAAATACTACGCCGAACTATTCGAACATACTTATCAGATCATCAGAGGCCTGCACAATAAAAACGTCACCGAATATGTAAAAGGTCATTTGGGTAAAGCGATGTATGCTCTCGCGCCGCTGCTTGAAAGCGATAACGAAGCCAGCGTAGTACTGATGCAGGGAATGGCAGAAGAATTTCCGGAAGTTCTGATTAAACGGGTACGCTATATTTCAAACCGCTCCGCTGCTGATGCAGTCGTGGCCAAAGCGGCTCCCAAAAATCCAAAGGTGATCTTAAACTATGCAACTTCTACCGCGGTAGAACGGGATATTGTTCGCCGCAATACCGATCCCTATGTACAGTCGGTAGTGCATATTGCAGACAGTGCCATCATTCCGCTAAAAGCGATTTTTTTTATTGAAGAAATCATGAAAGGCAAAATCAGCCTGAGCGAAGTCAATAAAATAACAACCGATCAGGATGCTTATTTCAAAAAAATGATCGAAATGAGGCAGGAATATTTCACGACCGATCTGCGTAAAATATACGACCGCGAACTGACTCATGAAGCATCGCGCTATGTGAGTGTAATGAACGAGCTGCATAATGCATCGGGCGAGGTGCGATTTAAGATTGTGGACAAAAACAGCGCCACCGAACTTTATTACATTATGGTGTACGGCAGCGATGACCTTTATACCAGCAGTTTTCTGGGATGCTTCACACGCATGATGACCCGCATGAAACCCAAAACCGGACAGGAATTTTTGAGCAGTATCGGCAAAGATAAATTCCGCACCTTCCTCAGACTTTGCGCTAATTATAATACCATCTCTACGTTTTTAGCAACCATGAAAGACAGCAATCGCAACGAACTGATGCGCGATTTTGTAACCGGCCTCGACCGCACCCTTGAACGTGATCTGGAAGGCGCCACCGATGTAGCGAATTCATTCGGATGCATTACCGACACGGCACTGATGAAAAATATCACTGATCAGATACAGATCAACCGCAATGAAGCACAAAACGAAAACAATGCCCGTGCATTCAAAATTTACGACATTTTGTATTCGATGCTCACCATGGGCAACGATTCGCTGACCGCAAAATTTGGCATACCGCCGATTACCATCATGCCTTTTAATCAGCTCACAGACGACAGCGGCGTAGTGGTGCAGCAGGTCTTCTTTTTTGGCGACAAGGACGGTCAGGGTGTATTTCGCAGTTTTACCGGCGGCTTTGGCGCTCCTGACTGGAAGGTAAAAAAAGAAGCTCAGTGGGTTAAAATCAGTTCTATCCGGGGGAAAAGAATTGATATTTACTGTAATATTCCTTTTGATGAACCTGACGATGAAATGTCGCAAAATGCGCTGCAGGCTTTCCTCGATTCAAGCAATATTTCACCAACGATCATTATTCATCGCGGACATAGTTACCATCTACCATTGACGCTTGAGCATGTAAACCAAAATCATAAAGTAGTGATACTAGGTGCCTGCGGTGCCTACCAAAATCTTTCTACCGTGCTGAGTCAGTCAGAAGATGCGCAGATCGTATCAACCAAACAAATCGGTGCAGGCAAAATAAACGGGCCTATCATCAGGGCATTCAACGACCGGCTGCTGGCTGGTAAAGATATTGACTGGGTACAGATGTGGGCCCAGCTTTCAAAACAATTTTCGAGCGGTGAAACCAAACAACTGTTTGACGATTATGTGCCGCCTTACAAAAACCTCGGAGCTATTTTTCTGAAAGCGTACCGAAAATCTGGTATGCAGGATTATTAAGCGATCTTTTTTAGAGGTATAAACAGGGGAGCACAAAAACAGCCGGTTCTGTCATAAACAGGAATACCGATACAATTGACTGTTGCTAATAATCTATCAACTGCTCTTCGATCAAAACAGGCATTTCCCGGAACTCATATTGCTGGGTTCGGAGCTGTGGCTCAAATCCGGCCTCTGCAATCGCTTCCTGTATACTTTTGTAGGTAAAGCGGTGAGGAGCACCGGCAGCACTCACTACATTTTCTTCAAGCATAATACTGCCAAAATCGTTGGCCCCTGCATAGAGGCAGGTCTGTGCAACCTGCTTGCCGACTGTAAGCCACGATGCCTGAATATTTTTTATGTTCGGTAACATGATGCGGCTCATGGCAATCATACGGATATATTCAGCAGTAGTGGTATCATTTTTTGCCCGGCGAATTTTGGCCAGCAAAGTACCGACATCCTGAAAAGTCCATGGAATAAAGGCGAGGAAGCCCTTTGCCGCAGCGGGTTTTTCACTTTGTACCTGTCTGATATCTACCAGATGCTGAAATCGTTCCTGCAGGGTTTCTACATGTCCGAACATCATGGTAGCAGAGGTGGTAATATCAAGCTGATGTGCTGCCCGCATAATATCTAACCATTCCTGTGCACCGCATTTTCCTTTCGAGACCAGTCTTCGCACCCGGTCGTTGAGGATCTCGGCCCCGGCGCCCGGCAAACTATCCATACCGGCCTCTTTCAGGGCAGATAAGACTTCAGTATGCGTACTTTTCTCAAGTTTGGTGATATGGGCAATTTCAGGCGGCCCCAGCGTATGCAGCTTTATATTCGGATACAGGGCTTTTATTTCTTTAAAAATATTGACATAAAAACTGAGTCCCAGTTCAGGATGATGTCCGCCCTGCAGTAAAAGCTGATCTCCACCCCAGCGGATGGTTTCTTCGATCTTCTTTTTGTAAGTGGCCATATCGGTGATATAGGCTTCGGGATGTCCGGGTACCCGGTAAAAATTGCAGAATTTGCAATTGGCTATGCAAACGTTGGTCGTATTAACGTTGCGGTCTATCTGCCAGGTCACTTTACCATGCGGAACCTGTATTTTACGTAAATGATCTGCCACAAGCATCAGTTCAGCCAATGGCGCATGCTCATATAAAAAAATGCCTTCTTCGGCAGTCAGAAATTCAAAATTGCTTGCTTTATGATAAAGAGCTGCCAGTTGGGAATGATTCGCTAAAGCACCAGATGTTTGAGACATATTTGTAAAGGTATGATGTTAGATGTTCCTTTTTCAATCACTATTTTGCGCGTACAGCCTGCACGATCTCTTCGCTCATGGGTTCAACACCCGGCGCAAATACTTCGATCAGATTTCCTTTTTCGTCAAACAGATATTTCTGAAAATTCCACTTTACGTTGTTGTCTTTCAGATTATTGTATCTTTTTTGAGTAAGCCATACATAAATGGGATGTATGTTTTTTCCTTTTACGTCAATTTTGGCCGCCATCGGAAAGGTAACATTGTAATTTTTCTGGCAAAAAGTTTTGATCTCGGCATTATCACCCGGTTCCTGATACAAAAAATTATTGGCCGGAAAACCAACAATCACAAGATTGTCCTTATTCGCTTCGTACAGTTTTTCAAGGCCTTCATATTGTGGTGTATAGCCGCATTTGGAAGCGGTATTGACAATGAGTATTTTTTTCCCCTTAAACTGCGCAAAATCAATGGTGCCGCCATCAAGACCTTCCACTTTAAAATCGTAAATGGACTTCATTTGAGCATCCAGGTTTTTAGGGGTAAATAAGAAGGAGAAGAGTCCAAACATAATAAAGTATTTCATGAATTGAATATTTTATG
>JADYYU010000204.1 GCA_020853515.1 Chitinophagaceae bacterium
CAATATTTTGCAACCCTCTGCGGATGGATCCGCAAACAGTGGCGGCGGTATTGACTTTGGGAGTATTGTAAAAAATCTGACCAGCGGCGGTCTGGATGCAAACCATGATGGTAAAGTCAGCCTCGACGATCTGAGCGGTATGCTGGGTGGGGCTGCTTCAGCTCAGCAACAAAATTCGGCAGGCGGTGGTATTACCGATATGCTGAAAGGGCTGCTCGGCAACTAAGCAAACTTTCTTTTTAAGTCACATAAATATTTTACCTACTATGAAATATCTGATCACCGCAGCAGCCGGTATGCTGTGCCTGCAACTCACGTTCGCGCAACAATATAAAAAGCGTACTCCCGAAGAGAAAGCACGTTTTTACACTGACGAAATGGTGAAGGAACTTGATCTCGATTCCGTCACTTCCGGCAGGGTGTACCTGATTAATCTCGGAGTGTCCATGCAGTTTGATTCTTTGTATAGCACCAAGCCAGAAAAAGATGATGCCCGCAAGGGGGCCATTGCTATCTATAAAAAAAGAGACGCCGAATTGCGAAACATTTTGAGCACGCAGCAATTTCTGATGTTTGACGACATACAGCGTGAGAAACGTGAAAAAAAGAAACTCGAAAAGGAGCAAAAAGAAAAAGCAGAAAGGGGGGAGTAGAAGACCGACCGTTTGATCGGCCACTGCAAAAGAGTTACATGGTGACGCACGGACTGACCTGCACAAAAAAGTTGTATTATGTTAACACCGGTTTGGAGGTGTTTAAAAACCTACTTTTTTTTCGAATTATTAGCCAGATAAATATCCAGCGCAGCTACCATGGAAGGTGCATTGGGCAAAGGCGCTTTTAATTGTAAATTGAGTCCGGCGTCTTCCACTGCTTTCGTAGTGATAGGGCCAAAGGCTCCGATCAATGTGCCGTTCTGATTAAAATCAGGCTGATTTTCAAACAGTGATTTAACCCCGCCTGGTGTAAAAAATACGATCATGTCGTGCTTTTTCTGCAACAGTTCTTTTACATCGGCACAGACCGTTTTATACAAAACCACTTCTGAATATTCAAGGTTGTTTTTTTGAAGGCATTCCAGGATTTCATTTCTGCAGATGTCATTCACCGGTACAATATACTTTTCCTTCACTTTGTGTTTGGCGATCACTTCCAGCATACTATTGACTGTTCCGTCTTCTCCAAAATATATTTGGCGTTTACGATAGATGATAAATTTTTGCAGATATAATGAAATAGCTTCGGTTATGCAGAAGTATTTCATTTCAGGTGAAATTTTGATCTTTAATTCTTCGCAGATCCTGAAAAAGTGATCGATCGCATTGCGGCTGTTAAAGATAATCGCCCCGTGATCTTTTATTTCTACCCGTTGCTTACGAAAATCTTTGGATGGCAAGCCTTCTACTATGATAAACGGACAAAAATCAAGTTTGAGATCGTATTTTTTTTCCAGTTCAAAATAAGGCGATTTTTCCGACTCAGGTTTAGGTTGAGTGATGAGTACAGTTTTGATTGGTATAGTTACAGCAGCCTTCGAAGTTTTTTTGGGCTCTTTATTTTTTGCAACTTTTGGCATACTTTAGTGTATTCAATGGGTGTTTTAGTCAATGTCTTTCATAATAAATTACCGTATCCATTTGTAAAGCAATATGAGCGGCATTATTTCAAAGGCGCAAAGGTAAACAAAAAAATGCAAAAAGTGCACAGATAAAAGTTTCTTGATCAGACCGAGGTTTCTGATATAGCGGATCACCACGGCAGTTATAAAAATAAGGATGGCCAGTTTCATCAGCAGATCCGCCAATACATCAGAGGATACCAGTATCATGATCGACA
Organism: Chitinophagaceae bacterium; assembly: GCA_020853515.1. Classification (GTDB taxonomy): domain Bacteria; phylum Bacteroidota; class Bacteroidia; order Chitinophagales; family Chitinophagaceae; genus OLB11. The sequence goes on from JADYYU010000204.1 coordinate 1,837, forward strand.
AGGGAAACAGGACAATGGCAGCCGATTTGTAAATCACGGACACGTTGAGTGTATATTGATTCAGGTGTTGTTTTTTGTCAAATGTCCAGGCCACCAAATACATGCCAATCGTTTTGAGGGCATACAGTACGGTAACAAACAGAATGCAGATCATGATTCCTGCCACAGCCGGTAAATGATTGAACGTTTGCTGATAGTGCGATAGATAAAAGTAACTGATATAGCCTACTGTGATAAGATATAAGGCATAAAAGCTTAACGAAGAAATATTATCGGTCTCTGTTTGTGCCTTGCGCTTGTCATTCATGTTTTTGAGTACTGCAAAACTGCCGCTAAACTGATGGGCAAACATGAGCCTGACACTTGCAAAAACATACAACAGCAATATGGAAATGAAGAATACACCTGTTCTGTTTTCCTGTTTGCGAATGACCGGCTGCCCTTTTTCCGGTTGTTTATGGTCATTGATCAGCGGATTGTTTGCAATTACTTTTTCAAACAAAATTTCACTGCGCAACACACTGCTGGCTTGGTACTGATAACCTAAAATATTGTACACAAAGGGGGCTGCCTGCACGCTGTTAAAGCAAATCAACAATAAAACCATCAGGAGTAAACGATTCATTCGGGCAGGAGGAGTTGTAAAAAGGATTCAAAAATAGTTGCTCTGAGGCCAAATCTTACAATTATTATTCAACATCTATGTTATTAA
>JADYYU010000205.1 GCA_020853515.1 Chitinophagaceae bacterium
AGTTCTACTGTACATCCTTCACCGGCAAGTGCTTCTGCGATGGCGATACCCATTTTGCCACTGCTGTAATTGCCGATAAATCGAACAGGGTCTAAATTTTCGTAGGTTGGACCGGCCGTTACCAGGGCCGTTTTATTCAGCAGACGCTGAGTACGGGCGGCTTGCTGCTGAAAAAAAAAATCCAGTTCTGACAGTAACTCTTCCGGTTCCGCCATGCGGCCCATACCGGTCAATCCACTGGCCAATTCGCCATGCCGTGCCTCAATAATCTGTACACCATCTTTGGTCAGGGTAGCCAGATTTCGTTTCAGCGAAGCGTGTTTCCACATATCTTCATCCATGGCAGGGGCCACGATCACAGGGCATACGGAGGAAAGATACACAGCCAGCAGTATATTGTCGCAAAGGCCATTTGCCATCTTAGCCAGCGTATTACAGGAGGCTGGTGCGATCAGCATCACATCGGCCCATCTGCCCAGCATGACATGATTTGACCAGGTATGATTGTCGCTCAAATCTACAAGTACGTCATTTTTCGACAAGGTACTTAATACCAGGGGCGAAACAAAGGTGGCGGCTGATGCCGTGAGAATAATTTTGACTTCAGCTCCGGCCTTGACGAGCAGACGCAGCAGCACAGGGATTTTATAAGCAGCGATACTACCGCTGATACCAATCAGAATTTTTTTTCCTTTCATGAAATACAAAGATGCATTTTTTTAGGTAGAAAAAAGAGCGGGGCGGGTGTTATTTGTCGTTTGCAAAAAAAGAAACCCCGAAGTACATTTTCCGGGGTTCAATAGATTGTTTTCAAAAATGACTGTTTGATTAAGCGTCTTTTTGACGAAAGTAAATTTTGTCGGTGAGCAATTCATGGGTTGCCTGAATGGAAGGATTGGCCATTCTTTCATAAAAGCGGGAAATTTCAATTTGCTCTTTATTTTCATTGATCTCTTCCAGATTGTCATTTAAACTGCCAAATTCTTCCAGTTTACGATGCAATTCTTCCTTAATTTTGGTATTGATCTGATTGGCTCTCTTCGCAATGATCGAAATTGACTCATATAAATTGCCGGTTTTGGCCTGAATCAGCGACAGGTCACGCGCCTCTATGGTAGGATTAGTGGTGCTTATAAGCAGTTTTTTGTTATTCGTCATAATTTAGATATTTTTTTGAGTGCCTGCAAAGATAATGCATTTATCTTTTCTACCTCGTTTCTATATTGGCTTTTTGGATATTTTCTCACAAAGTCGCTGTATTCTGCTTTCACATCATTAAAACGTTCTTCCTGTTTTTCAGGAAAACTATTTTTGGCGTATTTAAACTTCGAAATAATGATCATGTACAAATAGTAATCCGCACGTTTTGAATCAGGGTATTTTCTGATGATTTGTTCAAAAGCAACAGCCGCGGCCTTGTATTCATATACCTGATAATAGAGCTCAGCACCGTATTGATCCTTTTTTTCCAGCTTACTTCTCGATTCGTCAATCATCTTATTCGCATCTTTCACTCTTTTCGATTCGGGATGCTCATTCACAAATGCCTGCATTTCACCAATAGACTTGACCGTATTTGACTGGTCGAGGGTATAATCGGGCGACATATAATACAGGCACAAACTGTTGAGGTATTCACATTCTTCGGCTTTTTCAGATTTGGGAAAAAGATCGGCGAAATTCTTAAAATGATAGGAAGCGGCCAGATATTCACGCTGATTATAAAACGAAAATGCGTACTTATAATAAATCGCTTCAAAGCTCTTGGTGCCTTTATACACTGTTAACAGCTCCTCGTATAGCGTGTTGGCACGACCGAATTGTTTTTTGTCGTAGTATTCATCTGCCTTTCTGAGTTTATAAGGATAATCTTTGCTTTTTTGAACTTTTTCGAAACTGGATTTACACGAACCGAAAAAAACGAGTGCAAGAATAAATAGGACAGATAAATTTTTCATTATAGTGGGCGCAAATATACTAATTAGCGCCAATGGTACAACTAAAGAAATGTTATAATTTGCCTATACTTTGTTATTGTTGCTCCTGTCAATATTTCGTATTGCTTTATACAAAAATAGAAATCAATCACCTACATTTGCACACTATGCAAATACAGGTATTAAAGTCGAAGATTCATAGAGTTCGGGTTACACAGGCTAATCTGAATTATATTGGTAGCGTTACCATCGATCAGAATCTGATGGAAGCTGCCAATATTCTTGAACACGAAAAAGTGCAGATTGTAAATGTGAATAACGGTCAGCGCCTCGAAACGTATGTGATCAAAGGCAAACGGGGGAGTGGCACTATTTGCCTCAATGGACCTGCCGCCCGGCTGGTAGAACTGGACGATATCATCATCATTATTTCGTACGCACTGATGGATTTTGAATTGGCCAAAAAGCATAAGCCTACTATTATTTTCCCCAATGAGAATAATAAACTGAAATAGATTTGCCGCGAAAATTCCTCAATATTATCACCTATATCCTGACACTGGGTTTCTGTGCTTTCCTGATCTGGCTTTCGGTTAAGGATCTGAAGACAGAGGACATCGATAAAATAAAACTGGCGGTCAGCAAGGCAAATTACTTGTTGTTAATACCAATTATCATCATGGGTTTTGTGAGTCACTGGAGCCGGGCTGTGCGGTGGAAGCACCTGATGGAACCGCTGGATCTGCATCCTTCCACGGCCAATACCCTGTTTGCGGTGATGGTGGGTTATCTGGCTAATCTTGCATTCCCGAGATTGGGTGAGGTGCTGAAATGTACTATTCTGGCCCGCTACGAAAAAATCCCTGCCGATAAGCTGGTCGGAACGATCATTGCCGAGCGTGCCTTTGACATGCTATGCCTGCTGATCCTGTTTTTTCTGACTTTTATCGTTCAGATAGACCTGGCCTGGGATTTTTTGCAGTCCCTGATTGAGCGATTCAAAAATAAGGATGGCAGTTCAAATCCTACGGGTATGATCATATTGGGAACTATTGTGTTGTTGATCTTGTTTTCATATCTCTTCAGAAAGCAAATAGGCAATTTTGCCTTTGTGAAAAAACTCAAAGGGGTGGTGCAGAATATTCTGAGTGGCATTATGAGTTTTAAAAATATGAAAAACAAAAAGGGCTTTGTGTTTCATACCATACTTATCTGGTCGATGTACATGGGTATGATCATGATCGGCTTTTACAGTATACAGGAAACCAGTCACCTGACCTATAAAACCGGATTCTCGGTATTGTCATTCGGCAGTGTGGGTATGATTGTTACACCCGGCGGTATCGGAGCCTACACTTTACTGGTAGAAGAAATTGTATCACTGTATGGTGTTGAAAAAGCGATCAGTGTGGCTATTAGCTGGATCATCTGGCTGGTACCAACCCTGATCATACTGATCGGCGGCACCATTTCGCTGATCATGATACCGATTTACAATAAAAGAAAAAATGCTCAATAAATTAGAAATTATTCAACAAAAGATATTTACACCCCTGACCTTGTCGAGGCTGGCGCATCAATGGCATATGCTGAGTAAAAAAATTGTGTTTACCAACGGCTGTTTTGATATTATGCATCAGGGGCATAACACTTATTTGCTGCAGGCTGCAGAGTTTGGCAACAAGCTGATCGTGGCGGTCAATTCCGACGAGTCGGTTCGTAAACTGAAAGGAGATAAAAGACCCATTATCGATCAGTATTCCCGTGCTTTGAATCTGGCATCGCATGCTTACATAGATGCAGTGGTGATTTTTGACGATGAAACGCCGTTGCAACTGATACAAGAGCTAAAGCCGCATGTGCTGGTGAAAGGCGGCGACTATACTGAAGATCAGATTGCAGGTGCTAAAGAAGTGAGAGCTGCCGGTGGTGAAGTGATCATCGTGCCTTTTATGGAAGGATATTCTTCGACTGCTATTATGGAAAAGATCGTGGGGCATTAGTGCTTTATCGGAGTCTCCCGTTTGATAATGTTTTCAATCAACCAATCGATCGCATAATCGTCCACTAAACAACCATCGCAGGCACTCAAATTGCCTTTTTTATTTTCGATGACATGCATAATGTTTTGTACATCGGCGGACAGTTTGTACCCTGATTGGGCAAGCATATGAAATCCGTAATAGCCCCATAACTGATCATAGGTATTGCTTGAAAATAGCAGGTTCAATAATTCAGGAGATTTTTTAGATACGATCAATTGCCGGATTTTAGCATGTTCGCTGGTTTCAACCCCTCCTTCACCACAGTAAATGCCAAAAAATGAGGGCCTGAAAAAGACCGAATCCCTAAATGGTGCATTGAAATTTTTTCTGAACTCCCTGCTGAGTGCATTCAATCCGGACTCGTTCTTATATACTGAGGGGATAGCGGTAAATAAATTATTAAACCAGATCACCGGCCGGTCGCTATTTTGGTGATTGTTGCTAAAGTCGTAATAGATGATCGTATCACCCTGCGTCAAAATATTTATCTGATACAAATTGTAAGAATCGTATACAGCCTCGCCGTCGCCGATTAGAATAGTACCGCCCATGAATGTACCGATCACAGGATTCGAATTTTGCACGTAGATGCAGCCTTTCAGTTGATGTGAATGCTGAAATTCTGCTAATTTTTTAAAGTATTTGATCGATTTACTTTCGAAACATTGCCGAAACCCAAGACTGTCGATATGTGCCTGTGTTGCGATGAAGCTAAGTGATAATATGAGTGAAAAGATAAATTTCAAGTAATGAGGCCGTTGATTTGTCAAGGCAGAGCAGGTCAAATATAAAGAAATTTTATTTCCTGGAATGTCTTACCCCGACTTGATTATCTTTACTTTTTATCTAATAGTTGATCTAATCCTTGAACTACCTCGCTCACGCCTTACTTTCTTTCGATGATGCAGATATCCTGACCGGAAATATGCTGGGGGATTTTGTAAAGGGTAAAAATTACCTGAAGCTGCCTTTGCCCATACAGCCGGGCATTTTATTGCACCGCTACATCGACCGGTGTACCGATGATCATCCTTTGGTACATGAAGCCATGGCGGTGTTTAAACCCACGTTTTTATTATCTGCCGGTGTATTTGTGGATATTTTTTTTGATCATTTTCTGGCCAAGGATCCGCGGTATTTTACTGACAACTCTTTGCTGATTTTTACCCAATGCACCTATGCTACGCTGAAGCAAAGCAGCTATTTGTTTGATGAAAAAATGAGTATGTTCTTTTCCTATATGGCACAGCATAACTGGCTGTATCATTATAGCGAAATGGAGGGCATTGAAAAGTCGGTCAGGGGTATCTGCAAACGTTATCCACGGCTGGGGGATGCAGATGAAGCCATTCGAATTTTTAAAAATAATTTTGACAAATTGAACGGCCTGTATGCAGCATTTTTTCCTGAACTAAGGGATAGGAGTCAGCAGAAAATGATTGAACTTACCGGGGGTCAGGGAGCCTCATAACAGCCGATCGTAGGCGCAGCCGGACGAACCAATCCATCAAGATCCTGAATGTAAGCCGGCAGCGATTTGGCAGATCCTTTTGCCGGTGAGGTGTTTTTGACATGATAATTCCATTTGTTGATATCTTCAAATTGCGGATCCTGATTGGCAATGCAATTCAGAACAGTTGCATTACTGATGGCGTTTGTTTTCCGGTAAAGGCAATTTTCAAGTTTTACGTTATAGGTCCAGTTACCTTTCTCATTTAAAAAGAATTCATCATCCAACGGACCGTAAATGATACAGTTGGTAAAATTGGCATTGAGGTTGGCACCCACATAGTCAGTCAGACTGATATCTCTGTAATTGAGCACGGCTGCGGTGGGTTGCTGTGCATGATTGATCCCGGTGCCTCCGTAAGTGGCTATGGTACAATAATTGAATTCATAATCACCACCTTCTATGAGTGCCACATTTTGTAATCCACAGGTATGTATCAGGCAGTTATTGGCTCTCACATTGGTATTGAAACACAATAAGCCGTAGCCTGCTGAATTGGCAATGGTACAATTATTCATCTCAACGATGGGGCCACCCAAATTGACCCATGGCGGCTGCACATACACTGCGGCGTCATACAGACCGGCGTTTTTGATGATTGTATAATTGAGATTTGATTGTTTACTTGAACTTAAAAAATGCAATCCACCCCATTCGCCCGGATAGTCTTTATAGCCGAAGTAGTCGCGGTCGAGGCGGTCGCCCTGAAAAATGACGCTGTCGGTTTTAGTGCCGAATATTTTAAGAGTTCCTTTGATATACAGCTTAGCCGTAGCATGCACATAAATTCTGCAGCCAGCCTGAATGGTGAGTACTTTATCGCTGTCAATCAGGGCTCCCGGTCCAAGTATCACATAAGGTTTATCGTTGATCCAGGTTTGAGAAGTGGTGAGCACACTGTCATTCAGATAATGGGCATCCTGTCCGTAAGCCTGTAGCTCTACCGTGCTGGTTTCGCCGTTCAGCGTGATCATCACACGTTCTTCAATAATAAAGGGCAGGTTGCCTGCTGTCGGATTAACGGTTAAGGCAACAAACACATAGAGGCTATCATTGGGTGCCAGTTCCACATCATGGATATTTTTTGTGGCGGTGCCGTCAATGTTCATTCTGAAATAGGAAGAGTCGCCTCCTGACAACTTGATTTCACTCATTTTGATGCGCTTATTATTGTTGTTGTAGATCTTAAATGAACGCGTTACACTACCTAATGTGGTGAATACGGTATCGAACTTTAAGGTATCTGTCGAAAAACCAAGATCGCCGCCTTTGGTCAGCAGGCTGTCTTTTTTACAAGAGGTAAACGGATTGAAAAAAGCAGCAAGAATTAAAAAGACGAGGGGTAAAATATACGGGCGTGTGTGCATGCAATCGATTGATTTTTTTTATGTGTCACAAAAATAACGTAAAATTATGAAAGATATTGTGTAAGAGCTGCTCTTGTATTGGCTACTGGTCGACTGTAAACACCTGACGGCCGCGATGTCTGCTTTCAGTTTATGATAAATATCAGGTATTGTAATGACCTATGTAAGTTGTCTGCATGATTTTCGCAGATATATTTGTTTTTAAAATTTTTACATGCAGCATACAGCAACGGGTATGGAAACTTATTACCTGATGATCGATCAAGGGCAGACCATCCGTGGGCTGCAAAGGGAATTTAACAGTCATTTTCCTTTTTTAAAAATAGAATTTATCCGCGAGCAAAGCGTTAAAGGTATCCGTGATCCTAAAAATCTGGTGATTACCAGGGATGAAGTGATCAGTGAGTTGCAAAAAAAATCACTTCTGGGCAGCATTTCTTACAATAACAT
>JADYYU010000206.1 GCA_020853515.1 Chitinophagaceae bacterium
AGCCAGTGGTTGGTGCGCCAGGTGATCGCTGATCATGGCCTGCAGATTCATTTTAGTGAGTATGTCCGCATTCATAAGTACAAAAGGCTGCTGATCCTTAAAAAACCAGGCCGCTTTTTTTAGTCCGCCACCGGTTTCAAGTACTTCGTCTGTTTCATCCGAAATGCTAATGGGGATGCCGAAATTCTGGTGATGCTGCAGGTGACTGATGATCTGATCTGCAAAATGATGCACATTGACGATGATCTCGGTAATGCCATATTTTTTGAGGTATTCAATATTTCTTTGCAGCAGGGTTTTGCCGTTTACTATGGCCAGTGCTTTGGGATGACTGTCCGTAAAGGGTTTTAATCGGGTGCCCAGGCCTGCAGCCAGTATCATTGCCTTCATGCAGATTTATTTTATCAGGATTCTTTCTTTTTATTCGGCTGCAAGGCTTTCAGTTTCACCGTCTCGATGCGGGTATCTGATACCAGTAAGATATCAAATTCGTAATCGCCGATAATGATCTTCTCTTTTTGAGTCGGGATGGCTTCGTGGTTTTCAATGATGTAGCCGGAGAGGGTTTCAGCTTCATCTACCGGAAGATCCAGTTTATATTTTTCGTTGATATATTCGACTTCCAGACGGCCAGAAAAAATATATTCAGTCGCAGAAATTTGCTTCTGCACATATTCCTCTTCATCATATTCGTCATGAATTTCGCCAAATATTTCTTCCAGTATATCTTCCATGGTAACAATGCCGGCCGTTCCGCCAAATTCATCGATCACCCAGGCAATACTTTTTCTTTCTTTGGTAAACTGGTTCAGCAGGTCTACAGCGTTCATGGCTTCGGGTACGGCAGGTACTTTATGCATCACGGTACCGATATCCTTGGGGTGTTTAAAAAAATCGATATGATGCAGATAGCCGGTGATATTATCTATCGTGCCGTCGTACACAATGATCTTCGATAATTTTGTGGTAATAAAAAGCTGCTTCACTTCTTCAATGGAAGTGTTGATGCTAACTGCTTCTATTTCATTTCTCGGTACCAGACATTCCCTGATTTTTACCTGCGAAAGATATAAGGCATTTTCAAAAAGTGCTGTATTCAGTTCCTGCGACTCGCTGTCCTGCCCGGTACGCATTTGCTTGATAAATTGCTCCAGATCCACCCGGTTATAAATAGTTTTTTCGACAGCGATCCGCACATTGAAAAGATATTTTAAAATAAATTCAGAAATGGCTACAAAAAAGCGCGCGATCGGATAAAGGAAAAAATAAAAAAATTGTATCGGCAGGGTAAGTAAGGTGAGCGTGGCTTCCGGCTTGGCTCTGAAAAGGGCCTTGGGTATAAATTCGCCCAAAATGAGCACCACCACCGTGGCAAAAATGGTATCGATAAACAGTCGCACAAATTCATTATGAATACCCACCTGATCAAAAAAAGTATCGGTGAGCTCCGTCATCAGTAAACCGTAAATCACCAATACGATATTGATACCCACCAGACTGGTACCAATAAAAGTGGCAGGCTTTTCCATAAAGCGCGACAGCACCTTACCTGCGTATTGTCCCTGCTTTTTCTTCAACTCAAAATTGAGCTTGCTCGAGGATACAAAGGCGATTTCGATGCCCGAAAAAAAGGCGATCAGTAACAGACAGAGAACGATGTAGGCGACGGTTGTTAACATAGGGAGTTGTAAAAATACGATAATAGTTAACTTATAAATATTTTTATCTTTTCAAGGGCCAATTTGCAGGCATCAGCCAACACATCATTCACAATGGTTTCATCAAACTGATCCGCATAGGACAGCTCTTCCGCGGCCTTGCCAATGCGTTCTTTCAGCGAATCAGCGGTTTCAGTGCCCCGGTTCCTGAGTCTTTCTTCCAAAATTTGCAGCGATGGTGCTTTGATAAAAATACTGAGTGCCTGATCACCATAATGTTTTTTGAGCCGCAGAGCGCCCTGTACATCAATATCTACCAAAGGGAATTGTTTTGCATCCCAGATCCTTTGCAGTTCTGATTTTAAGGTGCCGTAATATTTACCCTCATACACCATTTCAAATTCAGCAAATTCATGATTTGCAATTTTGCGGGTAAAATCTTCGAGGGAAAGAAAATGATAGTTGATCCCATCTGCCTCACCGGCACGGGGCTGACGGGTGCAGGCACTCACGCTAAAGTCGAGTTCCGGAAGTTGTTCCAGTAAAAATTGTACGATGGTTGTTTTGCCCGATCCGGAGGGAGCCGTAATGATGATAAGCTTTTGCGTATCGTCCATGAAAAATTATTTAGCGATAGTCAGTTTGTCCAGATCTTTGATACAATCTTCCACCCGCTGATATTTACCGATCACTACGCCATTGGCATCAATCAGCATACATTGGGGTACAAACTGCACACCATATTCGGCAGCAGCCTTGCTTGCCCAGCCACCCAGATCACTCATGTGGTAAGGCCATACCAGTTTGTCTTTTTCAATGGCCTGTATCCAGGGTTCTTTAGCTTTGTCAAGTGAAACGCTGACGATAGTAAAACCATTTTTGGCATTCTTGTATTTCTTTTTGCTGTATTTATTGTAAAACTCTACCAGCGCAGGGTTGGCCATGCGGCAAGGGCCACACCAGCTTGCCCAGAAATCTAACAGGATCACTCTTTTTTTGTTGATCTCTGAAAGCGTAATCACTTTCCCTTCCGGATTTTCATAAGCCAGTTCCGGGGCCTTCTGTCCTACTTCAATTTTTGTATTTTGATATTGTGCTTGCGCAAATTGAAAGCTAACAATGGCTAATAATAGGAATCCGATTTTTTTCATGCTTTGTTTTTTGAGTACCAAAGATAATTGATTTGCCGGAAAAAGGCATTTTGTCCGGTTAATGTTTCGTTTTTATATTAAACCCATTCGATAAGAAAAGGCGTTCCTGATGACTGAGTTAACGCAGGCAGATCGGCAGTTTTTGCCCGTTGCTTGCAGCAGCCATCAGATTATTCATTATATTCACATCGGCATTATTCTCTTACTTTTGTTTTTCTACATGGCTTACGAACACAAATCACAACCGCTGGCAAGTAAAAGAGTCTTTTTCACCCGCATCTGGAAAAACCTTTTTGTGGCAACGCTGTTTCTGGCTTTTTGTTTGCTCATCGGTATTTTAGGCAACAAATGGACCATCCCCGAATTTTCCTGGTACGACAGTTTGCTGAATGCCTCCATGATTTTGAGCGGCATGGGACCCATGGTGGCCCCCGAAATACATATGTCCAATATCGCCAAGGTGTTTGCTTCCATGTATGCCATATTCAGTGGGGTTGCTTTCATTTCTGCCATCGGCATGATCATCACACCTGTTGCGCATCGGCTTTTTCATAAACTCAATATTGAAGAGAAATAAAGGGCAAACAGATTTTTACACTTGCTAATCAAACGACTGATTTCCTGCCTGCGCGATCTTCACCATCCTTTCAAAATCTTCCGGCTTCAGATCATTATAAAAAAAGTGGATGGGGTCAATTTTTTCACCTTTCCGTTCAATTTCATAATGGCAATGGGGGCCGGTGCTTTTGCCTGTGCTGCCTACCCATCCTATGATATCGCCACGTTTCACTTTTTGCCCTGCCGGTGATTTTAATTTTACCATATGGCAATAATGTGTGCGATAGCCAAACCCGTGCCTGATCCAGATATGATTTCCGTAACCTTCTGTACTGTAAGTAGCTTCCTCTACAGTACCATTTCCGGTAGCATAAACAGGGGTGCCTACCGGCGCTGTAAAATCAAGGCCGGCATGAAATTTCTCGATCTTGTAAATGGGGTCTATCCGCTTGCCAAATCCTGACGCAATGCGCTCGAGTTCCTGATTCGACACCGGTTGTATGGAAGGAATACTGGCCAGCATTTCCTGTTTCTGATCGATAAATTTTTGAAGCGTAGCATAGGATGCTTCCTGGGCCTGCATTCTGGTTTTGAGTTGCAGCATATTTTTTTCTAATGCGGCTATCAGTTCTTCGTTGGTAAAGGGCGAAAGTTTTTTTTCAAGTTCTTTCTCATCAAGGGTGATTTTGCCGTTACGTTCCTGATCTGTCAGCGGCTCTGCTTCAAAAATCACACGGTACACCTGATTGTCGCGTTCTTCCAGTTCCTTCAGAGCAGCCTGATTGGTAAGCAGGTCTTTTTTCAACAGGTCGTATTTTTCCTGCAAGTAGGCAAGCTGCGAATTCATGCGTTTTTCGTTGGGCGACTGCAAATATTTAAAAGCGACCGAAACAATGATGCCGGCCGCTACCAGGATAGCGGATGCAATACCAAAAGCCCTTAGCAGTTTTTTCCAAATGGGGACTTTCAGCGGTTCAAATTGCTGCGTTTGGGTGCTGTAGTAGTATTTAACCTTTTTCAATCTGAGCTATTATGTGCAGCGAAGATAAAATTTTTAAAGAATTCATTCTAAATAGTTGTGCGAATGTCTGATGCTGACTTTTGAGTGAGAATATGCTGCTGCGAATGATGCAGGAGCCTGATTTTTCACACCAATTACGGTAATGGTCCGGTGTCTGAAGCTCATTGCTTTTAGATTAACTCAGGTCAATAGACTGCTGACCTGAGGTGCGTCTGCGTACTAAGCGCTGCAATGATCGCAACGGATCACAATCCACTCTATGATCTTTTTCATTACTTTTGCGCGCTTACAACTTTAAATTATCAAATTGATTATGACTTCTGCTGAAATACGACAACAGTTTCTCGATTTTTTTAAATCAAAAGGACATCATATTGTGCCCAGTGCCCCGATCGTGGTCAAAAACGACCCTACCCTGATGTTTACCAACGCAGGCATGAATCAGTTTAAAGATTACTTTCTGGGAAATCAGGCCTCGCCTTATCCCCGTATCGCCGATACGCAAAAGTGCTTGCGGGTAAGTGGTAAACACAACGATCTGGAAGAAGTGGGGGTAGACACTTACCATCATACCATGTTCGAAATGCTGGGCAACTGGAGTTTTGGCGACTACTTTAAGGCTGAAGCCATTGCCTGGAGCTGGGAGTTGCTTACCGAAGTGTACAAATTAGATAAAGACCGATTGTATGTAACTGTGTTCGAAGGTGATGAAAAAGAAGGTTTACCTGCTGCAAACATTGCCAAACGAGAGTGGAGCAAACTGATAGAAAATAAAGAACATATCTTATACGGGAACAAGAAAGATAACTTTTGGGAAATGGGCGATACAGGTCCTTGTGGCCCTTGTAGCGAAATTCATTTCGATATGCGCTCCGAGGATGAGCGTAAGCAAGTGCCGGGTCATGAACTTGTAAATAAAGATCATCCTCAGGTAATTGAGATCTGGAACAATGTTTTTATTCAATACAATCGAAAAAAAGATGGTTCACTTGAAGACCTGCCTGCCAAACATGTAGACACCGGTATGGGTTTTGAGCGTTTGGTACGTGTCATACAAGGTAAAACCTCCAACTATGATACCGATGTGTTCACACCAGCCATTTCCAAAACGGAGGAAATAACCGGCTTAAAATATGATTATAGCGACAGCAAGCAGGCCATCGCCTTTCGGGTACTTGCCGATCATATACGCGCCATCAGCTTTACCATTGCCGACGGACAACTACCTTCCAGCACAGGCGCCGGTTACGTAATACGCAGAATCCTGCGTCGCGCTGTACGATATTATTTTTCTTTTCTTGATTATAAACAACCTTTACTGAGTCAACTGGTACCTTTGCTGGCTAATCAGTTTGAACAGGTATTTCCGGAACTCAAGGCTCAGGAAGCCTTTGTGCAAAAAGTCATCCATGAAGAAGAAAACGGGTTTTTGAGAACGCTGGAAAGTGGTCTGAAGAAACTCGATGAAATCATTGCAAACCTGAAAAGCGGTCAGCAGTCACTCATATCAGGTGCAGAATCTTTTGAATTGTCGGATACTTACGGATTTCCAATTGATCTGACTCAATTGATTGCGCAGGAAAATAATTGCGCAGTCGATGAAAAGGGATTTAAAGAAGAACTTCAAAAACAAAAAGACCGTTCGCGACAAGATGCTAAAGTAGACTCAGAAGATTGGATAGCTGTGAATGAGATGCAGTCGTCAAAATTTGTGGGCTATGATCAAACCGAAGCAAATACAAGGGTTTGGAAATACCGTAAGGTGAGTGCCAAAGGCAAATCGCAGTATCAGATCGTGCTCGAACAAACGCCTTTTTATGCAGAAAGTGGCGGACAGGTGGGTGATGTGGGAACACTGACAGTTGGCGGTACGAAGCTGGCGGTCACTGACACCAAAAAAGAAAATGACTTATTCATCCATTTTGTGGATAGGATAGCCGAAGATCTGAGCGGAGAAGTGACGGCAGTGATTGACCAATCTGCACGCAGAAAAATACAACGGCATCATACAGCAACGCATTTATTACAGGCGGCTTTACAGCAAGTTTTAGGAAAGCATATCGCACAAAAGGGCAGTCTGAACAACGCCGATTATATGCGCTTCGATTTTTCACATTTTGCAAAGGTCACTGATGAAGAAATTGCACAAATCGAAAAGCTGGTCAATCAAAAGATCAGACAAAATATAGCAGTGGTAACCAAAGTGCTTCCGAAAGAAGAAGCGATGCAACTGGGCGCTATGGCTTTGTTTGGCGAAAAGTATGGCGATGTGGTACGCGTGGTGATCATTGATCCCGCCTATTCCATTGAACTTTGTGGTGGCACCCATGTGGGCAGTACCGGCGAACTGGGCATTTTTAAAATTATCTCTGAAAGCTCTATTGCTACAGGGGTTCGTCGTATTGAAGCACTGGCAGGTTGTAAGGCAGAAGCCTTTGTCAATAAGGAATTAAAAACACTGGCTTCCATCAAATCGATCTTCAAAAATCCAAAAGATCTGCAAAAGAGTATTGAGACTTTAGTGGAAGAGAAAAATGCATTGCAAAAACAACTCGAGAAACTGGAAGCAAAAGCTTTATCGGGCATCAGAAATGAATTAATGACAAAAGTTCAGCATATAAACGGAACCAGCTTCATTGGGGAAGACATTGAGGTTGGCAATGCAGATGCACTTCGTAAGCTTTGTCTTGAGCTGAAATCTGATGTCAATGGTGCTTACGCAGTTTGCCTGGTTGCCAATATTGCAGGTAAAGCCAATGTAGCTATTTCATTGAGTGAAAATTTAGCACTCGATGCCACCAAAATCATTAAAGAGCAGGTCGCTCCCCTCATCAAAGGTGGCGGCGGCGGACAAAAGACACTGGCCACTGCAGGCGGAACCGATGCCGGCAGGCTCAATGAAGTGATCGGTGTGGTGAGGGCCCTGATCTGATTTCACTGCATGGCAGTTATTCCCTCTTTCAGCCTGCGTGCCTTGCATGAAAGCCGGACCCTGTATGCAGAATTACCTTATATTTGTTAGCCATAAAAGAAGCACCTCTATGAAAAATACCGCCTGCGGACTCGCAATTGTTATGATGTTATTTACCGCCTGCAGCAAATACAATACCAACCTCGACGAGCTGCCCACCTGGAATTCCGACTGGCTGCTGCCTCTGGTAAAAGGTCAGGTATCTTTTGAAAATATTAAAGAACTCAACGACAGTAATAGTGTGTTTGATATTCCTGCACTGGATATTGGTTATGCAAATATCGGTCTGGCCAATGTGCCTCCCCTCAATATTGCCAATGTAGGACCTTACAAGCAAGCCCTGAGCAGTTGGTTGCATCTGGTAAATTTTGATTCGTTGCAAATTCAAC
>JADYYU010000207.1 GCA_020853515.1 Chitinophagaceae bacterium
ATGCCCGCTAATGAAAAAAGCAGCCGGGCCCAGCAGATTATTACCAAAAACAAGGCCCTTGATAAGATTATCGTGTCGGTCAGCAGCACCGATAGCATGCAGGCTGATGCCGACCTGATGACCGCCTACATGGAAGATTTTTCTGCCACCCTCCTATCGCTTGATAGTACAAAACTGATCAGCAAAGTTGAAACCAAACAGGACGATGAAAAACTGATCGCTTTATTTGATGTGATCAATAATAATCTGCCTTTTTTATTGCAACAAAAGGATTACCTCACCATTGACAGTTTGATACAACCTGCGCAGATCGAACAGACCCTGCAGCAAAATTATGCAACGCTGGCCAATGCCAATGGCCTGGCTATGAAGCAATTGATTCTGAAAGACCCCTTGGGTATTTCGATGCCGGCTTTTAAAAAACTATATCAACTAAAGCTTGATGAAAATGTGGAGCTTTATGACGGCTATATTTCGAACAAAGAAAATACGGTCTTCACTTTCTTCATTTACCCCACCTACCCTGCTTCTCAAACCGGCAAAAACGAGGGACTGGAAAAGCTGCTCAACCAGACAAAACATCAGCTTCAAGACAATCTTGCTTACAAACAGATCCGGTGTGATTTGTTTGGCGCACAAATGGTAGCGGCCGGAAATGCGATACAGATGAGAGCCGATACGATACTCACACTTTCCATTACAATCATACTGCTCGTTATTTTATTTTTCTACTTTTTCAGAAATCTGCTGGCCCCTTTGCAGATCATGATACCGGTAGTATTCGGAGGCTTGTTTGGCATGTGTATGATGTACATTACAAAAGGGTCTGTAAGTTTGATAGCGCTGGGCGCTTCAAGTGTCATTCTCGGCATCGCCGTTAATTATTCATTGCACTTTATGTCGCATTTAAAACATGCACAAAACAAGGAAGAAACCATTCGGGCCCTCACACAACCAATGACCATCGGCAGTTTCACCACCATCTTTGCCTTTCTGAGTTTAACGCTGGTACATACACCCGTACTGCAGGAATTGGGGCTTTTTGCCGCCTTCAATCTGATGGGCTCTTCTGTTTGCACCCTCGTATTTCTGCCGCATTTTGTAGCCGAACAGACTGCCTCACTCAAGCCAACATTCATAGACCGGATATCACTGCTCAATCCCAACAAAAATAAATGGGTGGTGATCGCGATCGCAGGGTTCACGATACTCCTTGCCTTTTTTATGAATGATGTGAAGTTCAATGAAGACATGATGAAGATGAATTATATGAGTTCATCCTTAAAAAAATCGCAGGATATTATCAACGAACGTAACAGCGAATCGCTCAACAGCACTTTCAGTGTGAGTGAAGGAAATAACTGGGATGAAGCATTGCAAACGAATGCTGCCGCCAGTTTACAGCTTAGCCACCTGAAAGAAAAAGGTCTTATAAAAAAATATCTGTCGATCAATGATTTTATACTCACCGGGCAGGAGCAGTCACTTAAATTACAACGCTGGAATACCTTCTGGACACCTGAAAAGAAAGCGGCCTGTCTGAGTTTTCTGAAAACTACCGGTAGCCGGCTCGGTTATCAACCATCTGCTTTTGCTGAAATTGAACAAACAATCAAGCGCAGTTACAGCAGGCCCGGCGAAGAATACGTACAGGCATTCAAAGAGCTGTTTAAAGATTTTATTATTGAAGATAAAGGACACGTTAAACTGCTGAGTCTGATCAAAACGAATCAGGAAAACAGAAGCAAACTCTATGCATCTTTTCAGGAAGATAAAGACACTTACCTCACAGATAAACAACTGATCACCACCCAATTTGTAAAATTTATTCAGGAAGATTTCTACACCATACTCGCCTTGACTTCTCTGATCGTATTCTTCACAATTCTACTAACGTATGGCAGAATAGAAATAGCCCTGATTTCATTTATACCGATGGTGATCACCTGGATCTGCATCCTCGGCCTGATGGCTATTCTGCACGTAGAATTTAATATCATCAACATTATCATATCCACCCTCATCTTTGGACTGGGAGATGATTACAGCATCTTTATCACTGATGGCCTCATCGAAAAATATAAGTTTGGGACCTCGAAAATCAATTCGATCAAGACTTCTATCTTTCTTTCTGCACTGACGACGGTCATCGGTTTAGGGATCCTCATATTTGCAAAGCATCCGGCATTAAGATCAATTGCACTGGTGTCTGTCATCGGTATTTTTTCAATACTTTTTGTCTCCCAGACTATACAACCCTTACTGTTTAATTTTTTCATACAAAACAGAACCAGCAAGAAATTACATCCATTTACCCTGTGGAGTTTTGCCAAAACCATCTTTGCATTCTTTTATTATGTGACCGGATGCATGATGGTGACCCTCGTTGGTTTTATCTTGATCAGGTTCATACCCGCATTAAGCGGCAACAATGCCGTGGTTAGAGACCGGATGAAATATGCCTATCATGTGGTGATCTGCAAAATGATGTGGAGCCTGCTGTATATTATGGGGAATGTTCGCAAACGATTTGATGGCAGAGAACACCGTGACTTTTCACGACCGTCGGTCATCATTGCCAATCATGCCTCTTTTCTTGATTTATTACGTATCATTTCGCTGCATCCTAAAATACTTTTAATGACCAACCAGTGGGTGTGGCGCTCACCTGTATTCGGTGCATTGGTTCGCCTGGCCGATTATTATCCGGTAGAAGAAGGTGCAGAATTCAGTATCGACAAATTAAAATACTGGGTAGAACGTGGATATAGCATCGCCGTTTTTCCGGCGGGTACCCGCAGTTATGACGACAAGATCAAGCGCTTTCACAAAGGCGCCTTTTATATTGCCGAAAAATTACAGCTTGATATTCAACCTATTTTGTTTCATGGCATTGGCTACAGTATGAGCAAAGGCGATTTTTTATTAAAGAATGGAGAAGTAAACGCCCGATACCTGCCACGCATTACCACTAACGATGCCCGATATGGCACCACCTATGCAGAGAGGGCGCGCAATATCGGCAAATACTTCAGAAATGAATTTACCAAATATAAGGAGGAAAGAGAGACCCCCGCTTACTTTAAGGAACAGCTCATAAAAAACTATATTTACAAAGGACCTGTATTGGAATGGTATTGCAGAATTAAGGCCCGGCTCGAAAACTATTATACACCGATTGAGAAATTGGTGCCACGCGAAGGTAATATACTTGATATCGGATGCGGTTACGGATTTTTGGCCTATATCTTATCCTGGACTTCTGAGAACAGAACAGTTTATGGTCTCGATTATGACGAAGAGAAAATTGAAGTCGCGAAACATAATTTTTCAAAAACTGAACAATTACATTTCACCGCCGGCGATGCGCTTGACTTTTCGGATGACTTAAAATATGATTGTATCCTGATTATGGATGTGCTGCATTATTTGCTGCCGGAAAAACAACTGGCATTACTGCAGAAGTGCAAAGCCTCACTTGCCGAAAAAGGGCTGCTGATTGTACGAGACGGAGTAAAAGACCTGAATAAAAAACACCAGGGCACTGTACTCACCGAAATTTTTTCAACCAGAATATTCGGATTTAATAAAACTAAAAATGAATTGCATTTCATATCAAAACAATTGCTTGAAAATTTCGCCGAAGAAAATCAATTGAACATGCAACTGATCGACGATACAAAATTCACCTCTAATATTGTCGCTGTTTTTTCATAACAGAAACCTGCCGATGAATCATTTCTTTCAATTTAAAAACTTCCTCATACAGCAGGAATACTGCGCGATGAAAGTGACTGAAACTGCGTGTATTCAGGGGGCATGGACACCTGTGCCTGCTGCTGCAAGCAGGATAATGGATATAGGTAGCGGTACCGGTCTGCTTTCCCTGATGCTGGCACAACGTTTTGCCGAAGTGCAAATAGATGCGGTAGAAATCGATGAACTCAGCTACAGGCAATCGGTGCAGAATATTGAAAATTCAATTTTTAAGGACCGTATCAGTGTGAGTCATGCAGATATAAAAACTTTTAATACTTTACAACCTTACGATTTCATTATTTGCAATCCCCCCTTCTTTGAGAATCAGTTAAAGTCGCCTCTCCTTAAAAAAAATGGCGCCTGGCATAGCGAACAACTTCTGCTGCATGAACTGATTGCTTGCATCGGCAAATTGCTTTCGCCGCAGGGGAGTTTCAGCATCGTATTGCCAGCCATTCGTGAAGAAGAAATAAAAAGCATCTGTGCAAAATGTAATTTTTATGCCGAACGAATTTTGCAGATCAGACATACAGATCAGCATGCTATCAATCATTTCGTATTTATTTTTTGTCGGCAACAAACTACCTGCCAAACAGAACTTTTAACGGTAAAGGAAAGTGGCCTTTACACTGAGGCTTTTCTGCAGATGATGCGTGCATTCTACTTAAAATTATGATGAACAGATTTCCTGAAACGCTAGTCAGGCAATCCAAACAGGCCGCATTGCATTCTTTAACGCCTTTGTACTAAGCACGATTCGTAATTATTCCGCGTGCTCTACCCTTTTCAGATTTAGATTAGTTATCGGCGCAACAATCAGCGGATACTTTTCAACTGTTACATACGAAGAATCAAGTCCGAAACCTTTTTCCTCGCTGAGACTAACCTTTTTCAGCATGAAATAAAAACGCATCACCAAACGCTCAAACAATGGGAGGTCATTGTCATGCGAAAGGAATTTTTCCATCACGATAAATTGCCAGTCACCGGCGATTTTATTTTTTTGCAAAGACACATAGCGGCTTGTGATATTGACTTCCTTATTGGCCACCATATCTTCGATCACTTTTCTGAACATCAGGTTGATTCTTTGTTCCACCCGGAACCCTAACCTGAACTCTACCCGGATGATCTCATTTGGAATGATGGTCTCGACGATATATTCGCATTTATAGGGCTCATCCATCACATCTACATGGACAAACCAGTAAATATCCGCACGTTTAGGCTTTTTATTTAAAATGGAATACATGATCTTATGCTCGATCTCCTTGGGATTATTGGCACTTGTGAGGTATACAAGGTGGGTTGCGTATTTCGGAATACTGAGGTCGTTGCTAAGTTCCTGCAACTGATGCATATAGTCTTCCATGCGTACGAATTCCACATAACGGTTTTTGATCTTGCGTGACTTAAACCACACATACATCACAGCAAATAACAAACCACCTACGATCAGGGTCACATAACCGCCATAAGGAAATTTTTCTAAGTTCGCGATCAAAAAACATATTTCAATACCAATATAAACTACCAGGTAAATCCAGATAAAAACCGGTTTGACCCGCCTTGAAACCAGAAAATTTGCAAACAATATTGAAGTTGCCAGCATACAAAGAGTAATAGCCAAACCGTAGGCTGCAGCCATATTAGTCGACGATTTAAAATGTAAGGTAATCGCTATGCAACCTACAAATAGCAGTAAATTAATACTTGGTATATACAATTGCCCCCTTGCGTCGGTAGGATAGTTAATTTTAAATTTGGGCCACAAATTTAATCGCATACTTTCGCTTATTAAGGTAAACGATCCGCTTATTAAGGCCTGACTAGCAATAATTGCAGCAATGGTTGCGATTACAACTCCAATGATCTTAAATTCCTGAGGCATAATACCATAAAAAGGATTAAATCCCCCTTCGATAATTTCCTTTGTAATCGTAGCACCTTTGTGATGGGCGAGCAACCAGGCCCCCTGACCTAAGTAATTAATAATTAAACTTGCTTTTACAAAAATCCAGCTATACCTGATATTTCCCCTACCGCAATGTCCGAGATCTGAATAAAGAGCTTCAGCGCCGGTAGTGCAAAGAAATACCGCTCCCAGTATCCAGAACCCCTTAGGATAAACAGCCAGTAGTTTGATGGCATATGCAGGATTAAATTCCCTGAATATGGCCAGGTCATCACCTATATGCAAAAGCCCCAGAACTGCCAGCATCAGAAACCAGATAAACATGATAGGTCCGAACATTTTACCGATAGACACGGTGCCAAACTGCTGCATAAAAAACAACAATGAAATGATTGAAATCACAATCATCACAATTGAGCTTTCAGTGATGCCATGAAATAAGGGCAATTGCCTTAGCCCTTCAATGGATGAAGTAACTGAAATAGGCGGTGTGATCATTCCATCAGCCAGCAATGCAGCGCCACCGAGCATAGCAGGAAAAACAAGCCACTTCTTGCGTCGCCTTACCAGGGCGTACAGAGAAAATATACCGCCTTCACCTTTGTTGTCGGCTTTTAGGGTAAGTAGTACATATTTTAGTGTTGTTTGAAGCGTAAGCGTCCAAATAATGCAGGATAGGCCTCCAATCACAAGCAATTCATTCAGCAGTCTGTCCTTGATAATTTCATTAAATACGTACAGTGGCGAAGTACCTATATCGCCATATATAATTCCGAGTGCTATTAATAATCCGGCAGCAGTCGCCCTGTTGAGTTTAGAGTGTGAACCCACTTCTTGCAAATTTAATTTTGCAAATATATGTGTTTATTTATAGCTGAATAATAAATAATAAGATGATACGCTAAAATTACTGCGTTCGTAAAGGTACTCGTACAAAAGCAGGTAATTTCTGCACTTATTCGGTACAAGCGTATGGGAATATTTGCGCCACAACACTCAAATGACGCGCCTGGACTACCTGACTGCTGACATCGGGGCAAAAAACTGGGTGATCATGATTCAAATACC
>JADYYU010000208.1 GCA_020853515.1 Chitinophagaceae bacterium
ATGAATTACTGGCTTGTAAAATCAGAACCTGTTAAATATAGCTGGCAACAATTTTTAAAAGATAAAAAAACAGTGTGGGACGGTGTGCGTAATTATGCAGCCCGCAACAATCTCCGGTCCATGACCAAAGGCGATCTGGCTCTTTACTATCATAGCAATGACGGGTTGGAAATTGTAGGCGTAGCGCAGGTTTCGAAAGAACATTTTCAGGACCCCACTACCACTGAAACTGCCTGGCTGGCCGTTGAACTCAAGCCCAAAAAAACGCTAAAAAAACCGGTAACACTTGCACAAATCAAAGCCACCCCCTCACTCAGCGAAATGCAACTGGTAAAACTATCACGACTATCTGTTGGTGCTGTCACAGAAGATGAATTCATGCTCATTCTTGCAATGGCTGAAACTACATTGTAAGTGCAGCAACGTCGTGATCATCCTCCTCGATGCTAATCACCGGCAGGTCAATATGAAAAGTAGTACCTTCATTCAGGACACTTTCAAATTCTATTTTACCATCAAACTGCTCTACAATATCCTTGCACATAGCAAGGCCAAGTCCGGTACCCGACGACTTGGTGGTAAAGTAAGGCTGAAAAAGCTTCTTAGCTTTGTCGGCCGGGATGCCGCAACCGTTATCACTGATGGAAATACGCACATAATTATCTTTGATCTTGGAAACCATCATAGAGATCAGTCCTTTGCTGCGACCGGGAATAGCCTGTATGGCATTTTGAATAATGTTGGTAAACACCCGGATGAGTTGTCCTTTATCGGCATACACATGAATGGGATAGTCAGGTATTAAAAAAAGATATTCAAAACCCGTACTGTCCGTGTACATACCTGTCACAGAATGCAGGACTTCATTCAGCACGATCACTTCTTTTTTCACCTCAGGCAGCCGGGCAAAATTAGAAAAGTTGGTTGCGATAATGGTAAGATTGTCGATCTGCTCGATGATGGTCCGTGTTACACGTGTGGTCATCTCCTCTACATTAGGCTTATTATTTTTAATGGCTCTTTCCAGCATCTGCAGCGATAACTTCATCGGTGTGAGCGGATTTTTGATCTCGTGAGCTACCTGCTTGGCCATTTCGCGCCAGGCCAGTTCCCGTTCATTCTTAGCCAGCAGTACCGTACTATTTTCCAGTTTACGCAGCATGCGGTTATATTCTTTTACCAGCATTCCGATCTCATCGCTGCTGTTCCATCGTAAAGGCTCATTGGTTTTTGAAAGGTTGATTTTGGTAAATTGTTTTACAATAAATTTAAAAGGCCGTGACACTGAATTACTGATAAACAATGCCAGTATAGACGAGATGAGAAAAACAAAAATATAAATATTGACAATGGTCACGATGACAGAATTAATTTCAGTGGAGATCTCAAAATTCGAAAAAATATAAGGCATTTGTAAAATGGCCAAAGGCATCCCGCTGCTATCTTTGATAAAGGAATAAGATGCGATATACTGAAAATCACCAATGGCTTCCGGATTGATCACCTGCTCCTTGTTATTATTTTTCAGTTGAAAAAAAGTATTGTGCGGTATGCGACTGCTCAGCACGCCCGACTGAAACAACTCGGGTTGTGAACTGTAAATGAGGGTTCCGTTGCTCACATTAAACAGGGACAAATTCACATCAAATCGTCCGGCCAGTTCGGTGATACTGCCGGCCACACCGGGATTAAGCTGACCACTGTATAACAGCAGCGAATCATCGAGGTTGCGTGCAAAATACTCGGACAGTTCACCCTGTATCAATTGGGCATAATCGCTGATCTCAACACGAGATTTTTCCTTGATTCTTTCGCTCAAAAAGCGGGTGGTCAGGTAGGCGATGGCAATAAAAGAGGTAAACACCACAAATAATATGGAAAGCTGAATTTTGAGCCGGAGATTCAAACTCAATAAATTAAAAAAGCGCTTGGTATTCAGGTTCGAACGCGCAATAATATTGCCGAGTATGTACAAGGAAATCGTTGAGAAATAAATAAAGAAAATATAAGCAAACAAGGTGGTGAGCATGATGGCTTTGTTCGACTTCTTAACAATGGCGATTGTTTTATGCTCTGCCGGAAAATGATACCACATTTCATTATACCCCTCATGATTCTTAAACAAAACCACTTGCTTTTTAAATACGCGGGCAGTGTCTATCTTCGAAGCAAATGAGTAACCGCCTTTGCGACTCACCAATTTCTCATTTTCATAAATGGCCATCGAATAGGTGCTTTCTTTAAACTGCGAATTGGCTCCGCCCCGCAAAATAAAATCGGTATTATTTTCATCAAAAACCGCCAGCCGTTCGTACAGTATGTACACCACGGTCCCCTGTAGTTTTCCGCGAATTTTCAAGGGACATACCACAAAGTACGAATAATCTTCATGTGCCCTTTTGTAGTAGATCTCGCTGTCAACCATGCTGGTAACATGCTGAAACTGACTGACGGACATCATCTGCAACGACATCGTATCCGCAGGGTTTACGCTGAGCCCGCTGGCATCAAATACTTTGGCCGCATACTTATACCCACCCATGTATTCGTCCATAAAATGCAGGTAAATATAATTAACGATTTCATTGTAACGGTCAGCAACAGGGCTTGCCACCAGCATAGCCAATGACGTATCCTGCATGATTTTTCGCTTAAACTGTACGAGCCTGGCTTCAAGCTGCGAATCTTTGCCATGTGCAATAAACTCTGCAAAACTGCGGCGCGAAAATTTTTCCTTGTCAGTATTCAGTCGCGTCAGCATATAACTACCAAAAAACGAAACCATCACTATCCAGATAATCAGGTAGATCGAATTAAAATCAAACCGAATTTTTGAAGAAGTAAAATCCAGAATAAAAAAGACAGTGGACGCCCAGATGTAGTATAAAAACGGATTCACCGGATGGGCGATAGGCGTTACATAATTAAAAATCGCTGTAACAAGCAGCAACAACAAGTACTTAAACACCCGGTTATGAAAAGAGGCATTGAGATAATTGTTGGCAATAAAACTCAGCAGAAAAAGGTTTGCAAAAATTACCAGAAAACTGATGAGCCCAAAAAACGAAAACAGCGAAAACCGTGATATAAGGGTTGTGTCGAAATTGATAGAAGAATCGAGGATGATGCTGTAAATAAGATCAATAAAAAAAAGATGCAGAAAAACGATCACAAACAAGACAGCCGCACCAAAGGGGTAATTTTTTTTCCGGCCAGAAAGACTGCGGATACGTCCCTGTACATTAACGGTGTAAAACAGCAGTATCCAAAAACATAAACAAACATTTATAAATACATCACCGATCGACTTATTAAAAAAATGGCCTGTATAAAACGAAGGATCAAAGAGTGCATACCCGGCAAAATTATGAGGGAAACCTGTAAAGTAAGTGAGTGCCCTTATACCAACGGCTGTGAGTACCAGCAATGCAAAAATGCGTACGGGTTTTTTGCGGTTCACCATCACCTTAAAATAAGTGTGAATAGAGATGCCAAAAAAGATAAACATCAGGGCAAAGTAGAGCAGATGCCACAAATTATTACCTGTGCGTGTATCATCAGCAACCGTCCTGTATAAATAAAAAAGCGGTTTGCCATTACATAAAACCGGCTCAGCACCATCAACCTTGCTGAGGCTGATCATTATTCCAAAATCATCCTGCTGTCTGTTGACAAAAAAATAATTTTTCATATACTCGCTGCTGAATGGATTTTCCCACTTCACCGGAATATTCAGAATGGCTTTATACGAATGTTGTGCACCCCAATGCACCATATACAGCACAAAATAACCATTTTTGGTTTTGTAAATTACAGGCTGCCTTTCAGGCAAAGAATCATGAATGGCATCAAGGGTATTCGAGTTCCAGAATGCAATACTTTCGCCATCGTACAGATGAAAGCTAAAGGGCAAATCCATGAGCTGATCGTGCTGATCTTTAGTAAGCGAATCGTGTATTGCCCTTTCAAAGAGTGAAGTGTCGCGCAAATTCCTGCTAAACTTAATGATTTTACTTTGTATATCTTTACTGATACTTTTGCCCAGATTTTTCACGGTCACTTTAGGCAAAAAAACTTCGCCCACCTGCCTGATCGACAAAACAAAAAACAGAACGGCCAATACAATAAACACCTTTGGATTAATATCAAAAGGAAATCGAAAAGTATTATGCCGGCCTGTATTACTCATTCATTTTAATTTCGTTCCACACCTGATCCATTTCCTGTAGTGTAAATTCATTCAGTCCCTTTCCGTCTTCAGTCAGTTGTGCTTCCATTTGCATAAAACGAGACTTAAACTTTTTATTCGTTCTTTCCAGCGCATTTTCCGGATCAATATTCAAATAACGAGCATAGTTGATCATTGAAAATAGCACATCGCCAAATTCAGCCTCCATGGCTTCCTGATCATTGCTTTTCACCACCTCATCCAATTCCTGCAATTCTTCCTCAATTTTAAGTTTCACATCGCTGAGAACCTTCCATTCAAAGCCTACCTGCTTTGCTTTTTCCTGCAGACGCAAAGCCTTGGTCATAGCAGGCAAACTCAGTGGCACGCCACTTAATACGGACTTTTTCCCTTCCTTCAATTTCAGCTTTTCCCAGTTGCGTTTTACATCGTCTTCATTTTGCACTTTGGTAAATGAATAAATATGCGGATGTCTGAATACCAGCTTATTGCATACCTGCTCGATTACATCACCTAGATCAAACTGCTTTTGCTCCTGTGCTATTTTGGCATAAAAAACAATATGCAGCAACAGGTCGCCCAGTTCTTCCTGCACGCCCTTCCAATCTTCATTCGTAATAGCATCTACCAGTTCGTACATTTCCTCTATGGTCAGTTGCCTGAGTGATGCAATGGTTTGCTTCTTGTCCCAGGGGCATTTTTCGCGCAATTCATCCATGATTTCTTTGATTCTGTCGAACGAGCGGGCATAATTCAGTTGATCCATTTCCTTAAAACTTTTTCACAATGTAATAAAAAAATGATTCCCCTATTATATCTGTTGAATACAAATATATTTGCGTGGTGGAAAACAACAATGCACTATACAATCGCATACGCAAAAATCAGAAGCAACTGAAATCTTTTTTAGCGCAGCAGCAAATCAGTTGTTACCGTATTTACGACTGGGACATGCCTGAATATCCGCTTTGTGTAGATGTGTATGAAGACAAGCTGCATGTATCAATGTACCAAACACGGTACTCACGTGAAGCTGAAAGCGATCAACTGTGGCAGCAACACTGCATC
>JADYYU010000209.1 GCA_020853515.1 Chitinophagaceae bacterium
CCCCATCGGAAGCGGGATAACAAACGTTCCTGCATTCCATCGAGATCTTTGGGAGGCTTATCACTGGTGAGGATCAGTTGTTTGCCATTTTGATGCAGGTGATTAAAGATCGAAAAAAAGGCATCCTGCGATTTAATGGCCGGTGCAAAATATTGTACATCATCAATGATAAGCACATCAATGAGCTGATAAAAATTGATAAAATCGTTGATCTCGTTATTCTTCGAGTGTTCGATAAACTGATGAATAAATTTCTCGGCACTCACATAAAGCACCGTTTTGTTGGCGTGCAATCGTTTCGTTTCATTACCGATCGCATGTACCAGATGGGTTTTCCCCAAACCGGCACTGCTGTATATTACCAGCGGATTAAACGATGTACCACCTGGCTTTTGCGCAACTGCGAGTCCGGCACTGCGGGCGAGTCTGTTACATTCGCCTTCTACAAAAGCTTCAAAAGTATGGTTAGGATTCAGTTGAGGATCAATTTGCGAACGTTTGAGCCCGGGTATAACAAAGGGATTTTTAATACCATGTTCGTTATTGCCGATGTGAGCGTCTACATAATTATTTGAAAGCTGGGCCTGCTGATGACTGCTGGCCGGCATACGGATAGAAGCCGGATTTTTCTTCGACTGATTTTCCATCAGGATGCGGTATTCGAGTTTGGCATCTTTACCAAGTTCACGTTTGATCGTTTTTGCGATCAGTTCTACATAATGCTCTTCGAGCCATTCGTAAAAAAACTGGCTGGGTACTTCAATCACCAATACATTCTCTTCGAGGGCTACCGGCTTGATCGGTTCAAACCAGGTTCTGTATGATTGCCAACTGATATTATCTTTTATGATCTTCAAACAATTTTCCCATATTTTCTCAAAAGATTTTATCATGTGCGGTTATACTGCTTTTACTAGGTGTAACAATTAATTTTACTTTATTTTTTTATCAAGGTAATGTGAATAAATCATTTTCCTTTCAAGGAACGAAAGTGGTAATTTTTTGTTGAAAAAAAAAATTTTATATGTGAAATTCTCTCACTTCGATAGCTGTAAAATCTGAAACATAGTCGCAGTGCTTTCTATTATCAAAAAAAATATTTATCCGTCCCAGATTTATGCCTGCCCATCCAACCTGATTAATGATTACCTCTTGATTTTTTCGATTTTTTAGCTTATGAGGTGTCTCTAAAAAGGTATGTGTGTGGCCTCCGATGATAAGATTGATGTGTTCGCTTTCCCGCGCCAGCACTTTATCGGAAACCTTGCTATTATTATATTCGAAGCCAAGGTGCGAAAGACAGATGATATAATCGCATCTTTTATGATGCTTTAAAAAATAAGCGGTTTCATTCGCACTTTGCAAGGGATCGTTATACACAATATTTCCATACAGTTTTTCGGGCACCAAACCATTTAGCTCAATGCCAACACCCAGTATTCCGATTTTAATTTTTCCTTTGCGGACAATGGTGTATGGTTTCATCAGTGGTTCAAGAGCGGTGCCCCCGAAGTCATAATTACAATTTACAAAGGGGAAGTCCGCATGTTCCATTTGTTTGACCAAACCGTCAATGCCATTGTCGAAATCATGATTGCCAAGTGTAGCTGCCTCATACTTCAGCATGCTCATTACTTTCATCTCAGGTTCCCCTTTATAAAAGTTAAAATAAGGGGTGCCCTGAAAGATATCCCCGGCATCTAGAAGGAGGGTATATTCTTCCTCATTCCTGATTTTTGAAATCAGTTTTTCGCGTGCCACTACCCCACCCAGTCCCTGATACTTGCTGCCGTCCATCGGAAAAGGATCGAGGCGGCTGTGTACATCGTTGGTATGAAGAATGGTCAATGACTGTTTTGCATTATCAGCAGCGAACGCTTCAAAAGGAAATTGCGAAGTGGCGATCAAAGCCGCGGTAGTAGCGGATTGCTTTAAAAAGTGTCGCCTGCCCAGGTGCTTGTGATCATAATCAGGGCTTTTTGTCATAGTAACATCGCTTACGGTGTTAAAGGATTTGTTTTTCATAAAGTTTTATTTAAATCTCATGCGAAAAGTATTGTCCGGCACCAGCCTTCTGCGCTCCCGCGAATAACGAATCATCACATCTCTGATCAGCAAACCAGTATTTATTTTTTTGCATGCTTTTAAAAATTCGCAGTTATCACCGCCGTTAGCCACATAATCATTGGTGGCAAAATAATATAAGGAGTCGTCTTCAATACCTTTCTCCAAGGTCCGGTAAGTACTTATACCCGGTCCGCCGCCGTCTTCTACTTCAAGTATTTCATAATCATAAGTACGTGCAATGGGCCAGCCTCCGGAAACTTCTATATGCGAAAGCCATTTGTGCAACACAGCGCCTGAAACTTCCACAATGACAAGTTCATTCTCAAATGGTAACATTTCGAACAATTTACCGATGGTAATATCCCCTTTCATCATCGAGGGAATGCGAATACCACCATAGTTGCATATTGCACCTTTTACCTGTTGATTTTGCAATCGGGCAGCATCTAACATGGCATCTGCCACCAGACTACCTAAACTTCCGGAAGGTTGCATCTTCACAAAATCTCCCTCCGCATACCCGATTACTTCATTCATACTTTGACTTAGCTGATCGTGGTATGGCTGTAAAAATTGCTGAACCGGCGACAGCGAATCCGGTGCGGAAGCTTCTATTTTGTATAGTGTAGTTGTACTTGAAGCAGCCTTGTAAGGTGTCTTGCACGACACTAACAGGGCGATGAATATTAAAAAGAAATGTGCATAAGTTTTCATGATACAAATATTCTGTAAAATACTAAAAAAAACTAACTTCGCTTCTAAATTTAAAATTACATATTATGGCCTCATTTGAATTCAGCGGAAAATTAAAAGTAAAAGGCAACACCCAGGTTGTCAGCGATAAATTCTCGAAAAGAGATTTTGTGATCGCAACAGAAGAACAATATCCACAGTTTGTTTCATTGCAACTGACCCAGGATAAATGCGCTTTATTGGATGCATACAACATCGGTGAAGAGTTAAAATTATCTGTCAATCTTCGCGGCAGAGAATGGACGGCTCCGGATGGCGCAGTTAAATATTTCAATACACTGGATGTGTGGAGAATAGAGCGATTGCAGTCAAATACATCTCAAAGCAACAATAGTGGAATGGCACCGGCCGCACAGGAAGAAATGATCTCTTCGGGCGAGCAAACGGACGATTTACCATTTTAGTCGTGCACATCCTTCCTGAAAACGTATAAAGACCGGTATTCCGGTCTTTTTTTGTGCAGGTAGCTTCTTAATACTCCCCTGTCAGGAAATCGGCAGCTATCCCTGAAATCCTGAGCTACAAGTCATAAAAATGCCGGAAACAGAACATTCCGGCATTTTTAAATAATAGCGTATAAGCGCTGATTCAACAAAGAAACTATCGCAAAAACAGCATCTCTCTGTATTTTGGCAATGCCCATAATTTGTCGTCCACAATCAGTTCCAGCTTGTCGGCATGGTAGCGGATGGTTGCAAAGTATGGTTTCACTTCATCGCAGTAGGCCACAGCACGCTGATGCATATCTTCAATTTCGTTGGCTTTTTTGCGGGCTTCGATCATTTTCTCTACATGGTCGCTGATGGCATTGATATGCGTGGAGATCACTTCAATGATCTCCATTTGTGAGCGATATGATTCAGGCTTGAGGCCGATCTCTTTTAAGCCACGCACATTTTCAATCAATGTATTTTGATATTGTATAGAAGGGGGTAAAATGGAGTTACTGGCCAGGTAACCCATCAAACGGGCTTCGATCTGCACTTTTTTTACATACTCTTCGAGCATGATCTCATGACGTGCTTCACTTTCAATATGCGTAAAAATACCATGGTTCTTAAACAGGTCTTTTGTTTTGTCTTTACCAAAAACATCCAACGCCCGGGGAGTATCTTTAAAATTGCTGAGGCCACGTTTCTCGGCTTCCAGCGCCCAGGCTTCGCTGTAATTATCCCCTTCGAAGCAAATGTTTTTACTTTCGGTAATATACTTGCGGATGATCTGCAAAATGGCGATTTCTTTTTTGTCGCCCTTTTCCATCAATGCTTCCACTTCCTTTTTAAAATTGATAAGTGTATCGGCCATGATGGTATTCAGAATCGTCATAGGCCATGCACAGTTAGCTGAAGAACCTACTGCACGGAATTCGAACTTATTTCCTGTAAATGCAAATGGACTGGTACGGTTTCTGTCGGTATTATCCATTAATAACTCCGGAATATTTTTATGTATATCCATTTTCAGGATCACTTCATCTTGTTCGGAAAACTTACCGGTCACTCTTTCTTCCACTTCTTTCAGCACATCAGTAAGGTATTTACCCACAAAAACGGATATAATAGCTGGCGGTGCTTCATTCGCTCCCAGACGATGGTCGTTATTTGACGAAGCAATGGAACCTCTCAGTAAATCAGCATGATCATGAACCGCTTTCAGTACATTCACAAAAAAGGTCAGAAACATCAGGTTGGTGCGTGGTGTTTTACCCGGTGCCAGCAGATTAATGCCCGTGTCGGTAGCCAGACTCCAGTTATTATGCTTGCCACTTCCGTTTACACCAGCAAAAGGCTTTTCATGCATCAGCACTTTCAGTTTGTGACGTTTAGCCACCCGGTTCATCACATCCATTAATAAGGAATTATGATCAACTCCAATATTCACCTCCTCAAAGATAGGTGCGCATTCAAATTGTCAGGGTGCTACTTCATTATGTCTTGTTCTTAAAGGTATACCCAGCTTATAAGCTTCCTGTTCAAAATCCTGCATATAGGCAAATACTCTTTCAGGAATAGCCCCAAAGTAATGGTCATCTAATTGCTGACCTTTTGCAGGAGTATGAC
>JADYYU010000210.1 GCA_020853515.1 Chitinophagaceae bacterium
CAAGATAGTCAATGCAGCGACCGATTATGCAGGGGTAGGCTGGATATTGGGAGAAAACTGGCGTCCTTACCAACGCAAAACTTTTGTAACCCCACCTTTTGCCGGCTTTATTTCCGGACATTCAACTTACTCCAGAACCGCTGCTGAAGTGCTGACTTCGCTTACGGGAAGCCCTTATTTTCCGGGTGGATTGTTTGAAGAAGAGGTAGCAGCCAATAATGGATTTTTAGTTTTTGAGCAAGGACCTGAGCAAAATATCAAAATGCAATGGGCCAGTTATTATGATGCTTCCAATCAGGCCAGTTTAAGCCGCATCTGGGGAGGCATCCATCCGCCGTTTGATGATATGCCAGGCAGACTGATCGGACGTGAAGTGGGCAATGCTGCTTTTAATAAAGCAAAATTGTACTTTGGTGCCACGCCATTGCCTGTGACGCTACTCGCTCTCAATGCATATGACCAGCAGTGCCACGTGAATATAGAATGGCAGACTGCACTCGAAACCAATGTGGAGTCGTATTCCATTTTTGCTATGCAGGATGGATCTAAAGCTATGCGGCTGGTTGCTGACATTGCAGTGTCAAATGGAGGGGCAGATCTGCATAATTATCGGGTTGAAGACAACGCCGTGTACCAGAGTGCCACTTATTATTTGATTGAAAACGACCAGGATGGTCAACACCGTGTCATTGGCCATGCACAACATGTACGAAAAGATTGCGGTGCCATTACCGATGAAAGCAGCGTGCAGGTATATCCCAATCCCACAGAAGATTATCTGAACATACTTATTCATAGTGCGAATATTAACGAATCAGCGCATGTTGAGTTAATTGATGTAATGGGTCGGCCGGTCATCAGCCTGCAAACTGACTTATTTTCCGGAAATCACCAGCAGCAATTAGATAGCAGGCAATTGCCGGCGGGAACTTATTTGCTGCAGGTTACCCTGGAAAACGGCGAGCACTTTGCTAAAAAAATATTTAAGAAGTAAGCTTCGTTGTTGAAGCTGCAGGGTTTGGAATTCTGCCAGCTTACAAAAGGCTAAGTTTGGTAGAGTAACGAAACATTCGCCTGTATTACACAGCTTGAAGCATCGTTATATCAAGCCATTTTGCCGGAAGATCACTCCGGTAAAAATTCTGCTAGCTGAATGCTTCCCTTATCTTGTCAAAAAAGCTTTTGTCTGTTTTGCTCACATCCGGTTTGAAATTGGGAGATTCCCGCAGTTTGTCAAGGACTTTCTTTTCTTCACTGCTCAGATTTTGCGGGGTCCACACATTGACATTGATGAGCTGATCGCCTTTTTCGTAACTGTTGATACTTGGAAAACCTTTGCCTTTCAAACGCAGTATTTTTCCTGCCTGGGTGCCTGCCGGTATTTTTATTTTAGCCTTGCCTGTAATGGTAGGTACTTCTGCTTCCAGTCCCATCACCACGTCGGGGAAAGACAGGTTGAGTTCGTACAAAACATTGAGACCTTCGCGCATCAGTTCGGTATGTTTTTCTTCTTCAATCACAACAAGCAGGTCGCCGGATTGTCCGTTGCGTTCGCCTGCATTGCCTTTTCCATTAACGCTCAGTTGCATACCTTCCTGCACGCCCGCGGGTATGTCAAGGCTGATGGTGTCTTCGCCGTACACACGCCCTTCGCCCTTACAGGGTGTACATTTATTGAGTATTTGTGTGCCGTCGCCGTTGCAGGCCGGGCAGGTTGTTACGGTTTGCATTTGCCCGAGGAAAGTATTCTGTACGCGTCTTACCTGACCACTGCCATTGCAGGTACTGCAATTCTGTACAGACGATTTATCGCGTGCACCGGCCCCGGCACAGGTTTCGCAACGTACATATTTTTTTACCTTAATGGTTTTGTGAGTGCCTTTTAAGATCTCTTCATAATTGAGTTTCACTTTCACGCGGAGATTTGAACCGCGGTTGCCACCTCTTCGGCCGCCACTACTTCTGCCGCCGCCACCAAAAAAACTTTCACCGAATACGTCGCCAAAATTTTCAAAGATGTCTTCCATACGCATGCCACCAAAACCACTGCCACCACCGGCAGCGCCGCTTACACCGGCATGTCCGTATTGATCGTAGCGTTGTTTTTTATCTGCGTTGCTCAGTATTTCGTAAGCTTCGGCGGCCGCCTTAAATTTCTCCTCGGCTTCTTTGTCTCCCGGATTTTTGTCGGGATGGTACTGCATAGCCACTTTCCTGTAGGCCTTTTTTATTTCATCTGCTGAGGCATTTTTCTGAACACCCAGTATTTCGTAAAAATCTCTTTTCATGTTTTCTCTAAATTTCGCGTGTGCTAAGTTATGCGTCTTTCATTTTTCCGATCACTAACTTGGCATGCCTGATGAGTTTATCATTCAGCAAATAACCTTTTTGTAGTTCATCGATCACTTTACCTTCCATTTTCTTTGAAGGGGCGGGTATTTCCGTAACTGCTTCGTGTTTTTCAACATCAAAAGCCTCGCCGATGCTATCAAAAGATTTTAATCCTTTCTGATGAAGGGTATTTTTAAGTTTATTAAACACCAGTTGCATTCCTTCTTTCAGGGCATCAATGTCAGTAGCGGTAGCCATTTGTTTTTCAGCACGTTCACTGTCATCAATCACGTCCAGCAGACTCATCATCACGTCTTTACCGGCAGTCTGAATGGTTTCCATTTTCTCCTTGAAAGAACGTTTTTTATAATTATCAAATTCTGCCACCAAACGAACATATTTGTCCTTCCAGGATGCGACTTCCTGCTGCCATTTCTGAAGCTCACTTTCTTCGGTCATATTTTCACCTGTCTGTGCTTCATCTGTCACATTTTCATTTTCATTGGCATGGTTGAATATTGCGTCAACAGGGTCAGGAGCGCTATTGTCTATGATTTCATTGCTATTGTCGGCCATATTGCTTATTTTTTTGTTTGCAAATGTACATTAGTCAATTATTTTGCCAATCATACAGATTAGGACATATTGACGGACGAATTTTTAACTCGGCAACAGGTTGGGGTGCCATATAGCCATATCCACGGCAATGGATGACCGATCTACGCCTGCTCTGAAATTTAGAAACCGGGCAATGCCGATCAATTGCGGGCGAATAATGATTATTATTTAGCCGCCGTTTTCGCCTTTTACAAAATAGTAAGATCCTTTGCGGATATAGAAATTATCGTCGCCTTTGTCGCCCTGATAAAATTTAAAATTTTGTTTCGGGCGATCGTCGTAGAGCAAAGATAGGTTCCCGTTTTCGAGCTTGAAGGTTCCGGTTAGTAATTCGTCTTTGGCGAGATTTTCATTATAGTCATTAAATTCAAATCTGCCATCCCGCATAAATTTAATGTTGGTGGTGGCTGCGTGAGGCACAAACCAGTTGCCAATCAGGTTTTCAATATCCGAAAGCGGATTTGTGCCTTTAGTTGCTGTTTTAGAAACCGAAGCTTCCGGTGGGGTTAAGACTACAGCAGATGTTTGCTCCTTTTGTTCAAGTTCTTTTTCCTTCAGCGCCAGTTCTTTTTCTTTTAATTCCAGTTCTTTTTGTTTAGTGTCATCTGCATTGTTGCAATTGCAAAGCAATGCAAGAAGCAGAATACAGAGCAGTGAGCGTAGCTGAAAAATCATAGTTGAAAATATTTTTAATACTGCAAGATACTATCATTTTAAACAAGGTTCTGCCACCTTTTTGATGGAAGTAAAATATTAAAAAATCACACTGTTTTATGGGTCATATCGATCGGATAATTGTGACGCATACGTTTGGTCATATAAAAGCTGTTCATAGCTACCGAAAGTAGAATAGCACCAGGCCTGAGTTTAAAAATACAACGTAAGATCCTTTTCATGCTGTAGAGGAAGGAAAATGTGCGCTTCCACAAATTTCTGTGCGACCTGAGTAACTCTTCGGGGCTGATCTCCTGGGGTTTGAATGCTACATTATAACCATTGTAGAATTGCCAGCCCCGGTCTTCCAGAATACGGTCGTTCATCTTCAGATTTTTGTAGATGGGAGTGCCTCGGAAGGGTGTCATAATACTCAGAAACGGCACGTCTATGCCTATCTCCATAATACGGTCAGACATTTCTTCAATACTGTCGCAGGTGTCATGATCAAAACCTGCGATAAAGCCTGCCATCACCGCAATGCCGCGTTTGTGAATGGCAGCTACCGCCGTCTTGTAATTTTCTATTTTATTTTGCTTTTTATTGGCGTCTGCCAAAGAATTTTTACCAAAAGATTCTATACCCAGAAAAACTCCGATGCAACCGGAATCCCTCATCAGGTCAAGCAACTTGTCGTCTTTGGCAATGTCGAGACTGGCCTGTGTCAGCCACCATTTTTTCAGGGGTTTCATTTCAGTGAGTAAAGCTGTAATATACTTACGGTCGATGGTTAAATTGTCGTCCCAGAACCATACTACTTTCCGTTGCCACCAATATTTAAAATGGTCATAAGAGGCGTCCTGTATGACATCCTTCACAGGTCGCAGACGAAACCCGGGATTTAAAGTAGGCACAGTGCAGAATGAGCAGGTGAAGGGACAACCTCGGGTGGCCTGAATTACTTTTTTTACAAAAAATTTATCTGACAGCAGGTCAAAGCGGGGCGTGGGAATATTTTTAAGGTCGGTAGCAATGCCCTGATACACAGGTTTTAATTTTCCGTTACTAAAATCGAGTATTATTTGCTCCCAGACAGATTCTGCTTCACCGGTGGCGATCGCATCAAAATGCCGGAGTGACTCCTCCGTATTAAAAGTGACATGAGGCCCGCCTGCTATAACGGTTTTTCCCATTTGCCTGAAGGTTGCGGCCATTTTAAATGCAGCAGGTGCAAAGCCGCTGAAAAATGAGATCGCAATCAGGTCGGCATCTGTATGATAATCAATTTTGTCTACCTGCTGATGAAAAACACGAACCCGGTGTTCAGCGGGAGTCAGTGCTGCGAGATGGATGCCGGTAATGGGCGGTACAAAATCTTTTTCATGTCCGAATTCATACCTTTTCAGATAAGAAATAATAATGTCGATCTTCATGTTATTTTTATTTTAGGTGTTACAGAATGAATGTGGTCTCTTGTCCTCGTTCGTGCAAAATAGGTTGTTTACAAACAGACCATACAGTTGGAATCTGAAGTAATTTTTCCCGTTTATCACTTATAGAATATCATAAGAAGCCAGTATAACCCGGGGCCCATTTCGCTCAGTATGTCATTAAAGTACAGACAGTAACCCGTAATGCTGCTACCGCTGCGATTTGATCAGTAATTCCAATGCCTTAATATGTTCATCAAAAGCCCGTGCTCCTTTTTTTGTGATATGATATGTTGTATTCGGTTTTCTTTCGATGAAGGATTTTTTTACTGCAATAAATGATTCCTTTTCCAGGCCTTTTAAGTGACTTGCGAGATTGCCGTCTGTCAGTTCCAGATATTCTTTCAGTGCATTAAAGTCAAGTGTTTCGTTCACAGACAATACCGACATGATGCCAAGTCTGATCCGACTTTCAAAGGCCTTATGTAATCCCTGAATAGAAATCATTATTGCTTGTATCTAAAATGAATATAAAGTCCATATACGATATGAAGTACGCCAAATCCCAGTGCCCAGATAAGCAGTGCATAACTCAGCAGACAGGCACTTAGTAACCCAAGCGCGATCAGCATGATGCCGAGCAAATTTAATTCGGGAAAAGTGAAGCGTGACGCGTTGCACATACTGAAGCCATAGAAGATGAGTGACAGTGCAAACGAGTATGCAGGCAGACCGTTCACAAAAAAGATGATCATCAGCAATCCTCCGCTGATCAGTGGTAATGCCATGCTGCTCAGTAATCTGCGGGAAACCGGGCTCCATAATTTTTCACCTCGTTTTTGGGCATTTCTAAACGATAGTATTATTGCAGTACCGGCGGCCAATAATAACATCAGGAGAGCCGTCATTACAAGTCCATTCATTTCCGCAGTACCTGACGCCGATGCACCCATGTTTTGCATCATGCTTTCAGGATGAAGTTTCAGGATCTTCCATGCAATCAAAGAACCTGCAAGGGCGTAGATGCCGGCCATAACGGCTGCTTGCCCTGACAAAGCTAAAAATTTTGACGAACGCTCCATCATACTGCGAATAGCAGTGATGTCCGTGAGGTAATCATGTTCTTCTTTTATCATATGAAGTTGTTTTATGAGTGCTGGTCTCTTTCTGAAATTTACTTTTTAAAAGTACTTTGAAATACAAAGTAAATAGAATCAATGTTAAGGAAAAAATAATTTATTCTATTTTCCGGCAGATAAATATTTTTGATGATACCTTCTTTATCGTTCATGTGCCTTCAGGCGGACTGTTCAAATTGCTGCTTAAGTGTAAAGACTCTTTACGAAAATTGAAGGCATTTTTTCGCAGGTGACTCCCATATTCCAGCC
>JADYYU010000211.1 GCA_020853515.1 Chitinophagaceae bacterium
CAGAAAACCAAACGCTGAGCAATCCAATGTACGTACATAGCATTCCGAATAATAATGACAATCAGGATATAGTCAGTATGGGTTCCAACGCCGCTTTGTTATGCAATAAGGTGATTGAAAATACATTTGATGTGTTTGCAGTTCACCTGATCGCTATTTGCCAGGCAGTAGATTACCGTGGCATTCAAAATAAGCTGGCGCCGATAACTAAAAGTGTTTACGAAACCGCGCGCAAACTGGCTCCTAAATTTTCTGTAGAGGATAAAGCCCGCTATCATGAACTGGCCAAAGTCAGAAAATATATCAGCGAAACCGATTTGTATTAAGCATATTGTCGGGAGCAGCAATCCTGATGCATTTCTGCTTTTCCTGCAGTTTGCATAATGGTGGATACTTGAATTAAGTGCGGTACTGAATTATACGAACTGCGACTGAACGATTCCAGAATTTATATTCCTCCCCACCCGGATTCAAAGAGGCTATGTACCGGCAGATGCAATTTTTCATATATATATATTACGGGGATGCCATCGCGCATCTTTGAACAGGTCACTATTTCGGTGACAACAGTGCTTCAATCTGTATAAACCTTCATGTCCGTTGCTTATCTTCATTAAAATATTGTCTATAAAAAAAGGGAGCTGCCATTTTGCTAACGGCGCTCCCTTTTTAAATATTAATGATAAGACTAGTATCTTGTCAGCTTAATTTTTTCTGAATGCTGACCATCATTCACTTCCAGCAGATAAAACCCTGAAGCATAATCTGAGATATTAATAGGAACGATCGTCTTATCCGATGCTGCTATAATGTTCTCAGTAAGAATAACCTGACCGGCCACATTATAGATTGTATAACTGAGCGTTTTGCCGGCATTTCCGCTGATTTCCAAAGCATAATGCCCGTCTGAAGGATTTGGATAAACACTGTAAGCACTGCTGTTGATATCGTGAACACCGGTGGCCCAGGCATTTTTGGTAAGCAGATTCACATTATCGATATACAAATTATTACCATGCTTATTGCTACCTCTGAAACGCACAAATACTTTCTGTCCTTTATAAGCGGACAGGTCTACCTGGTCGTTGCGCCATTGTGACGGCAAGGCCGGTGAAAATATGGTATTCATCATACCCACAGTGGCAAGATCAACACCCCACTTTTTATAATTTAGGGGTGAATAATTATTGTTGCATATTGGAGACACCCACATACTTAAAGTATCTGTTTCAAGCGGACCGTAAGCATGCGCCAGGTCGAAAGTCAGAAATACTGAATCTGCTGTTACATTTGTGAGGTCAAGCATCGGCGTTTCCAGGTCATCCACGGCATTTTTTGAATTATAATTGAAAAAGTCCATGTAGGCCGCATGCGTATTTCCTGCTGTGGCACCGGAAAGGCAGAATATTTTTTGCCATTTTACACTGTTGTCATAATCAAACACCTGCCATCCGGCAGGAGGAAAAGCAGCACCTTCAAAATCCTGCACGAGTCCGGGCGCAAAGAAAGTTACCGGAGCCATCACGGATGCCGTTGCCATCGTAGTATCATTATTGTTATTGATATCTCCACCGGTATGTACCCATGTCTTCACGTTGTAAATTCCCGCATTGAGCATATTCACCGTTGCAGTGAAGGTATATATTACTGAATCGCCGATATTGAGTGTACCCGGAATAATTTCGCTCACCACAGGCATGGCATTTACCTGATAAAAAACGGGGATATTCGGCATATTTCTTAATCCGATATTTTTAACTTTCACTTTTACCTGTATGTTTCCACCCGAAGCACAAGGATATACATTACTGAAAGGGAGCATCGTTTCAACATTATAGGCATCGTCCAGGCAATTGATCTCTCCCGGCAATTTACGGTAGGCGATGCACTTTCTTCCATTAGCCCCATTGCTTGTTTCCAGCGAAGCTACAGCAAAGTAAAAAGTATCGGTTGTATTGACGCCATTGGTAATATAAAAATCATTGGTAGCGGAGGTGCCGATTTCCTGCATATATTTTGTTCCAAGCTGATAAATTTTATATCCATTTGCAAACGGACTTGCATTCCATACTAAATGAAAATCGCTGCCGCAAGCCGTATCAACCGTTAATCCGGTAGGCACATCGA
Organism: Chitinophagaceae bacterium; assembly: GCA_020853515.1. Classification (GTDB taxonomy): domain Bacteria; phylum Bacteroidota; class Bacteroidia; order Chitinophagales; family Chitinophagaceae; genus OLB11. The sequence continues at coordinate 2,128 of JADYYU010000211.1, forward strand.
TCACCGTAAACAAGGTATCACTCACATCACTAACAGCCCCCCTGCTGATACGCATCAGCATCTGTCCTGTATTTAAGTTAGCCGGAGGTGTCCAATTGTAGTAGCGGCGGTCACCGGCAATATTATTCGCGATCACATTCCAGGCGGCACCGGCATTGGATGAATATTCGAGGGTGAAATTACCATAATTGTTTCCATAAGCATCCCAGCGGATTCTTTCAGCGTAGCCATTTGCAAACGACTCTCCACCTTGCGGATAAGTGAGGGTAATGCTGTCTGAAATAAATTCATACGTAATTACAAAAACCTGAGGCCCCTGCGGCACATCGTTGCCGGAAATACGAATTGTATAGCTACCGGCAGGCAGAGAGTCAATGGTCACTTGTTCTGCATTATTGAGTGAGTCGCGCTCACGTACAGCAACAGAACTTAAAGCAGCTACATTCGGCGCATTGTTAAGTACCCATGGTTTGTAAACGACGTTGTTAAAATCCACCACGGTCATATCCAGGTTGTTCACCAGCACAATTGCATTGGCCGGGTTACCGGTGATATCATGATAATACATCATTACTTTTAACTGTTTGGTATTGGGCGGTACATTTACGTTAAAGGATTTAATACCACCATTATCAACCGAATCAATAAAATACTGGTTTGCATTCATCACGTTAACCGCTCTGCGGGCGTTGATCCGGCCAAATCCATAGATAAAATCCGGGTGTCGGTTACCGAGGTCATCGGCAGTATTTAACAATAAACACTTCATCAGTGCACTATTGGGGTCAGCACCGGCATGCGTATCACGATAAGCCTGCCAAAGCGATGCCATAGTACCGGCTACAGCAGGGCAAGCCATGGATGTACCTGTAAAATTATCATACGTATCATCTGGTTGCGTTGAATTTACACTGGTACCCACTGCGCAAACTTCAGGTTTAATACGACCATCTTCAGAGGGGCCTCTGCTTGAAGAAGCAGCAATGGCGTCATCTTTCAGTACGTTGCCAACAGCGATCACATTTTTACCAGCCTTGTATCCACCTGTAATGGTAAAATATCCCTGACCTACATTAGCGCAATTGTCCTGGCCGCTATTACCGGCCGAGTGTATGCTCATCAGTGAAAACTTTGAGTTGATCAGATTGTCTGCACTCACAGAACTGTTATTATAACCATCGTTGCATCCCTGACCCAGTGAATTGCTTGTAATGCGCACTCCCTGGGTATTGTAATGAGTGGGTGCATTGCTCAGGTTCTGATAATCGTCATAAATATGCAAATCAGCACCTTTGCCATTGCCTTTCATAACAGGGTTCATATTACCTGCACCGGCCACAATACCTGACACGTGATCGCAGTGCGTACCACCCATTCCAATATTCGCCGGATGAAAAAATAACCGACCTCTAAAATCGATATGCGGTCCGATGCCACCATCATCACCTACGGCTACCGATACGCCTGTACCGTCATAGTGCATACCGGTGGCGTAGTCAGCATCAATCGTGTTCATACGATGATCAGTGCGTCCCTGATCGTTTTCAGGAGTTCCGGGGGCATCAGTAGCTATCAGGAGTTTTACCCATGGCTGCTGAGCCATCTGTTCGATTTGATTCACATTCATCCTGACTTTGGCAATACACGGCGCCTGCCACTCTACAAAAACAGCGTGATTTTTAGCCAACTCCGCGACTACCGTTTCGGCAGCAATTTTTTGATAGGTGTACACTAAGATTTCAACCATTCCGTTTCCAAGTTGGATCCAGGAAGGTAAAGGACGATCAAGTAATTGCTTGGGCAGTTTATATCGGGCTTCGTAAGGCAGCAGGCTTTTAATACCATACTTACCCAGATCATTCACATTCATAGCCGCCGGCAGTGATGCAATGAAGGCAAAGCGGGGAATATAATCGTAAAAGGTAATACCGGTTTCTTTGCTGATCTGCTGTCTTTCTGCTGACGAAGTAGATCTTGAAAACTGCAGAATACAGTAGGTCTGACCTTCAAACTGATATGGCTGCCAGTCTGAAAAGCGTTCCACACGACCCATATTTTCCGCAGGTAACAGTTCGCCTGACCGGAGGTGAATTTTTTGCGCTTGCGCCTGAAGGCTAAGAAAAAGAACAGACAGTAAAAGTAGTTTTTTCATAAATAATTTTTGTGAGAAAAAATAAAATTAAACCATAAAACCCAAATAACCTTGAATCTCGTTTTCAAAGACAGTTTTTTTCAGCGAACCGTTGGATTTTAAGGTTAAAAGCAGCGGGTAGACTTTGTAAATTGTCAAGTAATGGGCCATTTGCCTGTGCAAAATGCCGATCGCCAGTGTGATGACCCGGCCGGCATTTCTGAAATTTGACCGCTGAAAAATCGGCTGCTAAAATGTATTCATGTGCATCACCGGCAGTCGTTCCCCAGGTGGTCTCCATATTTAAAAAAAAATATTTACTTTTTGTTGCAAATTAAATTTCTGTGCATACATTTGCATCAGTAGGTTATTTATGTGACTTTTTCAATCACAGGCCCTGTAGAAATACAGGGTTTTTTTATGCCATTACTTGCTTTATGTTGAATTTTGGGGTTAAACATCAGGTCCGGCCACAAGCTATTCACCGCCCGTTTCCACACGCGATCTGTGAATGAAGCGAGTTTTAAGAATTTGGTTTAGCTGCTATCCATTGGATAAAAATGAGCCTATTCACCTTGAAAGTACATCCCTGAATTCTATAATCAGAAAATCAATTGTCTGTATTTTTTAATGGTTCCTTATTCATGAATGTTATTACATTTGTGCTTTCAAAATTTAAAAAAAAGAACTTCAATATGTTTACACTTGCAATACATGGTGGTGCCGGTACAATCCTAAAATCGATGCTGACTCCGGAACTTGAAAAAAGTTACGAGGCTGGTTTACAGGATGCACTAGATGCAGGATATATGGTGCTATCGCAAAACGGCAGCGCCCTGGATGCCGTGCAGGCCGCTATCGTAAGCCTTGAAAATAACGAACTGTTTAACGCGGGCCGCGGATCGGTTTTTACCAAAAAAGGGGTCAACGAAATGGACGCTGCAATTATGGATGGCAGTAATCTGGCAGGCGGTGCGGTAGCTGGTGTTCGCAATATTAAAAATCCGATTTCGCTGGCAAAGGAAGTCATGCTGCATTCCGGACATGTGATGCTGAGTGGAAACGGAGCCAAGGAATTTGCATTGAACCGTGGCATTTAAATGGCATCGGATGAATATTTTTTTACGAAATACCGTTATGATCAGTGGATCGATATCAGGGATAGTGATTTTTACCAGTTAGATCATAAAGAAGATAACCTGAAAGGTATGCCACAGGAGGAAAAGAAATTTGGTACTGTAGGTGCTGCTGCATTGGATGTACATGGACATATCGCTGCCGGTACCTCTACAGGTGGTATGACAAACAAAAGATATGGACGTATCGGCGACAGTCCTTTGCTGGGTGTGGGCACTTATGCCAATGATGCCACCTGCGGTATCAGTTGCACCGGTCATGGTGAGTACTTTATGCGGGCAGTGGTTGCCTATGATGTATCCTGTCTGATGGAATACAAAGGCTTAAGTTTACAGGAGGCCTGTCGCGTAGTAGTTAAAGAGAAACTGGTAAAACTGGGCGGTGAAGGCGGCCTGATTGCTGTAGACAGAAAAGGAAATTTTGATCTGTGTTACAACAGTGAAGGAATGTACAGAGGTGTGCGAACCAGCGAAGGCATCAATAAAGTAGCCATTTATAAAGATTAATCACAGCAACATTGGCCTATGTATTTTACCTGAGCACACTCAAGGCATTCCTGTAGGCGGATTCTCAAAAACCAAACATTCACAAAAAAATAAAATAAGTATCATAACAATTAGAAAGAATGATTGTTATTTTGAAAAAAAAATATTTTGAAAAAAATTATCCTGCTAATTTGCTGTTTTTCGTTTCAGTCTGTTTGGGCACAGCAAAAACAAGTAACGGCCATTGGCTTTTACAATCTTGAAAACTATTACGACACCATTAACGACCCGAATACGGACGACGATGAATTTACCCCCAATGGTGCCAATGCATACTCACCGGCTGTTTTTATCAAAAAAATAGAAAATCTGGCAACCGTTATTTCGCAGATGGGAATGGATAAAACTCCGGACGGGATCTCTTTTTTAGGCGTAGCCGAAATTGAAAATGAATTTGTGCTGAAAACACTTTGTGCGCATCCGCTGCTTAAAGCCAGAAACTGGAAAGTAGTCCATTTTGAAGGACCGGATACCCGTGGTGTCGATTGTGGATTTCTGTACAACCCGGCTAAATTTAAAGTATTAGTTGCACGCTAGCTGACCGTGCAGGTTGAAGAAGGCGACCGTCCGACCC
>JADYYU010000212.1 GCA_020853515.1 Chitinophagaceae bacterium
TGCCCAAGTAAATTTAAACATGGGTCTGGCAGCACCCTGGAATTTTAATGGTAATGCAAATGATGTAAGTGGTAGCAATAACAATGGTGTTGTAAATGGAGCAACTTTAGCTACAGATAAATGGGGAAACCCGAATGGAGCATACTACTTTAATGGTGTAAACAACTGGATTCAAGTCCCTAACTCAGCATCGCTTAATTTTAACAGCAATACTTTTACTGTATATGCGCTTGTAAAAGTACAGGGTTTTTACCAGGGTGCCTGCCACGGTAATTCAATCATTGACAGAGGTTCAGCTGATAATAATCCTGGAGCTTTTTACGTCAGATACCTGGACAATTACTATACAAATGGGTTAAATTGTTCAAATCCGGTACCTGACATACTTCATGAAAACTTCTATGCTGGTTGCAGCAACCTTTTTTCCAACTCAATAATCGCCCCCCAATACATTCAGACAGATACCTGGTATTGTGTCATTGCTATTAATGATGGCACTCATTTAAAGGCATATGTGAATGGAATACTTGATTATGATGCTAATTTGAATGGAATTTTTGGATCAAGTAATGAAGATATTTACATTGGACGACACAATAGTGCACAGTATCCATATTGGATGACAGGGGTCATTGATGAGATTCGACTTTACAACCGTGCCCTCAACACCCAGGAAATTGATTCGCTTTGCAATTACAATCCCAACGCTCCTGTACCTACCGATGATATAACAGCCGATTTTACCCTGTCGTATCCTGCTAACTGCGATCCGAAAACAATACAGTTTGCCGATCAGTCTGTGGCTAATAACGCCACCGTAGTAGGATGGCAGTGGGACTTTGGGGATGGCGGTAACTCCAATTTGCAAAACCCTTTGCATACCTATGCACAATCCGGCAACTATACAGTGAGATTGATCGCAACCAGCAGTACCAACAAAAAAGATACTTTCGATTTTGCACTGACCGTTGGTAATGATCCCGAATTTGCAACTCCTGTAGGCGATACCATCGCTTGTGGTGAATCGAACGTGCATCTGTCCTGCACCGGTGGCGTTACCTACGCCTGGACGCCCTGCAACGGTGCTAACTGCAACAGCAGCGATTATTTTACAACTATTACAGGTACCACTCCTTTCGTCGTACAATCAACGGATATCAATGGCTGTATCGATATCGACACGGTCTATGCTTTTCTCACAAGCAATGAAGATGGCGTCATCGTGCCAAACGCATTTTCACCCAACGGCGACGGCCGAAACGATTGCGCGAAGGTGATTCATACCATGAAGCTGAACGATTATTATTTTACCATCTACGACCGCTGGGGTGAAAAAGTATTTGAAACCGATAATCCGGACGCGTGCTGGAACGGTGAGATCAGAAACAAACCCGCACAAATGGATACCTATGGCTATTTCCTCAGGGCAGAATCCTCCTGCGGAAAAATCTTTAAAAAAGGCGATATTACCCTGGTAAGATAAATCGGAGGCATTGATCCTCTGAAGATATTCTGTCTGATTTTGTAATCATAGTGCCCACGGCATCATCTTGTTTTACGGATGGTTTTAGATAAGCTCCTTACAACTACAGCGACTTTGCCATTCAGATAAACTCACTATTTTATACGATTCTAAAAGACTTCTTTAACTGAAAGGATTTCAGCTTTTGCATTCATTGAAGGGTCAGCAGCTTCGATTTAGCTTATTCATAGTCAGCAATCATAAGCCTTGCACGGATCTAAACGGAATAAATTCTATCAGCCCTTTTATTAAAATCAACTCAGCCACCTTCTTTTAAATGATAAATTGAAGCAAGCGGATACAGACCAAGTCCATCAGACCAAGCCCGCTTTTTCATAAAAAAAGGTACCGCTTCCACGATACCTTTTTTCTAAAAATTATTTTGCATGCTACTCACTCAGGGTGATCTCTACCCTTCTGTTTTGAGCCCTGCCACCCGGTGTAGTATTGTCGGCCACAGGTGCATCAGCTCCTTTTCCGTCTGTAATAAAGCGTTCACTGGGAAATGAATTATTACTGCGTTTGATCAGCCATTGCTTCACCGCTTTGGCACGCTTGTAACTCAGGTCCTGATTTTTTACCGGATTCCCTACATTGTCGGTGTGTCCGATCAGGGTTACTTTGGCCCTTTCAGCAATATTCAAACCATCAAAGATCTTTTTCATCTCTTCTTCACTTTCAGGGGTAATGCGGTCGCTGCCACTTTCAAATTCTATTTTGTAATTTCTTTTTGCGATCACAGCACCTTTGTTTTCGCTGTAATCCACTTTGGTAGTCGTACCGCCTTCAATATTAACCTGCTGTATATAGCTCAGGTCTACGGCGTCATCGTAGGATGTCAGACCTTTAATATTATCCATAAACCCTGCAGGATTCAGTTCTTTTAATACGCTGGTAAAATAATCATACACACTTTTGTAGTAATTATTTCCACCGCTGATCCCAAAGTACTTTTTATTATCAGCCAGGTTTGCCATTTGGGTACCACCAATTGAAACCGTATTGCCGTTTTTGGTATAATCAAACCCGCCTGCTTTGGCAAATTTATACCAGTCGTCGGCGCTTTCACTGCAGTTTGAAGGATCGGTGCAAAACACTTTCGGTGCCAGTTCGCAGGCATATCTGAACCCCGCATCATTGGTTTTGATCTGATTGGTAGCTGTCAATGCGGCATTAAAGAAATTGGTCATTTCTTTGCTATGATCTTTCATCCATTTGTCGCAGCCCACCACTACAGTGCCCATCTGATTGGGATACTGATTGGTAGATACAAATTTTACCAGATTGGTTTTATCTACCACCTGTTTATCGCCGGGAAACCAGGTTGCACAGCCTTCAATTTTCTTATCTAGTATTTTACCGGTCAGTTTTCCGCTGGCATCTTTTTCTTTCAGTTTCACACTACGTCCTGCGATCACTTCTTCGGCAGCCTTCATAAAGTCATCATCAGGAGCCGGTACAAAGTTGATGGCCTGCGCGTCATAGCTATCCGGATCCGGATTCACCTTAATATTATTATCGGCAGCATAGCGGATCACCAATGCCCAGTCGCCATCCCCGATCACTGCACTGATAATAGCACCCTTCAGGTTTTGCGGATTGTCTTTCCATTTCTGAGGTCCCATGGCGCAGTCTTCACCCATACTGAAACCAACGATACCGGCAATTTTCAGGTTGTATTCCTTACCATACGCTTTTTCGATCTGCTCATTCATGGCTGTGATATAAGCCGGGGCACCATCGCCCATCAGGGTTACAAAATGCACCCCGGTTTTGCTGTCTTTATTCCCTTTTGCATAATCAGCAATAAAAGCAAGCTGCTCACGCTTCATATCCATCACACTGTTATTGGTGATCATTTTCAGATTCATCTTATACTGATCCATGAGGGTATTTTTCATGGTGCGTGATCCGCCATTGGCTGCAAAAATACCGGCGTTCCCAAACCATACCCAATGCATCAATCGCACTTCGGGACGGTCACTGACATTGGCGAGTTCCAGATCTGAAATATCAGGCACGGCCAGTTTCTCTTTTGCACCTTCGCTGTTGATAGCCTCGTTATTGCCCGAAATTTTCGTCACATCTTTACTGCTGCTGCTTTTAAGACCCGGTATAAGATTAAATTCATTGGCTGCATACACTGCAGCTAATATGGGCAATGCAATAATTGCGGCTTTGATGGGCCATCGTAATCCGGCCCAGATACTTGTTCGGTTTTCCATGTTGTGTATTTTGTTTTGTGGTTTAATTATTTAAAATGACTGTCATTGTTTCTTATTCTGGCCGTATCAGATTTCATAAGCAAGCAATGAAACGACCGTCTTTCAAGGCTGCTGTCACAGGACCTAATCCAGCAGATTAAATCCTTTGTCTACTTTCTCTTCCGGCTTCAGATCATAATTGGCATTGGTGATCTCGCTCACATTAATACTCTGCATACGACCTGCATTTACCTGCGTTACAAATTGTTCCAGTTCGGCCTGGGTAGCTGTTCCTGTCATGGCTACGCTGCTGTTCTGATCCAAAAATTCAAGGTTGCTTCTGATACTCGCGATGTTTTGACTGATGGCACCGGTAGCCGCATTCATGGCTTCCTGAAAACGCCAGCTTTCTTTTACGTTAAACACATCGGCCAGTCCTTCTGTTGCATTGCGCATCTTGCTGGTTGCTTCCATTTTTTTATCAATGATGGTGATACTGCTGCCCAGTGCACTGACATAAATACGTGCCGCACTTTCATTATCTTTCAGTACTTCAAGTACTTTACTGAACTGGTTTCCGTACTGTGCATATTGTCTACTGTTTTGCTCACTGGCTTCGCCTTCCTGTTTACGAAGGGTAGCCGTGATACGCACTTCATTGGCTTCGCGTCGCAAGGCATTGGCTTTTTCGGCAAAACCATTTTTAGCCTGTTCGGCGGCCTGCTTATCCAGGTCAGCGGCATGACTGGTCAGTCTCACAACCTGCTGATACTTTTGCTCTGCATCGGTCTTGCTGCTTTGCGCATCGGTGATCATGTTTACCCGCACTGCATCTACGTTCGAAATTTTTTCTTTCACCCTTTTCAAGGTGTCTTTGGCTTCTTCATTCAGTAACTGCAGCGTTTCGATGGGGTTTTTACGGATAAAACTTTTTTCTCCTTTAAATAAAAGTGTTTTACCGATGCGGTGTAAAAGGCCTACTATTTTTGGCGCCAGCATCAGCAACACGACCAATGCGATACCCCAGGCCACAAATAAAGTTGATTTTTGCGCCAGCTCAAGCAGCATCCCGATATTTTTGAAAAACCAGAAACTGCCGCCCAGCAACATCGCCCCGTAAAAGACTTTGGCAAGAGTTTGCCGGCCTTCGGGCGTCTGGGTAGTGGTTTTGATAGTATCGCCCAGCACTTTAAATATGGGTAAACTTTTCAGCTCTTCGGGAAGACTCTTTTTATCAAACGACTTTTCCTGTACTTGTGTGCTCATGGTATCTGTTTATATAATATGAAGTGTGTAATTGATCAAAATGATGTGTTGGAGGGGGCTACTCCTTGATGACCCGCGATGCGATGCCCAGCACCTGCTGCATTTCTGCAACAACGGCATCTACAGCCTGTTTGCCGTTATTGATTTTTTCGTCAATTTCCTTCAGTTTAGGATCATAGTCGGCATCAATATTCTGCAGTTTGAGATTTTTTTCTTTCAGTACATTCTGCATCTCCACGATCTTGTTGTTTAGTTCGGTGATTTCATTGCTCAGACTGTTGCGGCTGTTATTTTTGGCCTCTGCCAGTTTGTTTTTGCTTTTTATTTTTTCGTTCACATCATTGTCGAGGGCAGATTTCAGTTCGGCACAATAGCTATCGCCGGTGCTGAGTACATTGGCTTTGGTGAGTGTATTGCCGCTCGCGATTCGCAAGGCTACATAAGCATTTTGCACGGTACTGTCACTGATAGATCCCATGGCTTCGGCAGCATTCCACAGTTCGAGAAAGTCGATGCCGGGCTTATTCATCGAAGCCACCAGATTGCGCACCTTGGCCAGGATCTCCTGTTTGGGCGTGCCGCTGTAGGCCGGACTTGCCGGGTTTGCGTTATTAGCTGATGCTGTTGTACTTCCGTTATTGGTTTGCGTAGGCATCACTTTTTCATCCGGCGGGGGAGCATTCTCGTTCAGATAGTCCTCTGTAAAAACAAGCTTACCCAATTTACTGAATATGCCTCCAAATGTTGAATTCTCGTTGCTCATGTCTGAATATGTAATTGTAAAAATAGTAATTTTAGAATATCAACACTTGTTTTCATGATTTTATATTTTTGACAGTACCATGAGCCGGCTGCGGTTTTATTCCATTTTCTACCGCCGACAGTCACAATTAGTTCAACACGCTCATTACAGAAAACAAGACAAGGCTTTGCTAGCAGAATATCGGCGCCTCACGTTGTTCATTAGCCGGGGATTAAAATCGTAATTGAAAACGTGATTCATCCAATGAACTAAGCCCAGTATTTAATTTTAATCAGCAGGGTCTTTGTTGAGCAGAAAAACAACAGGCGCATAAATTGTTCCCTTCCGTAAAGAGAATTTCGCTGCAGATTCTTCCATCAAATTCCCTAATTTCGGATTCTAAAATCAAGACAGAAAAATGAGCGAAGCTGTTACCAA
>JADYYU010000213.1 GCA_020853515.1 Chitinophagaceae bacterium
CTCACCTATTTACCTCGAAACTGCATCTTACGGTCATATGGGCCGCAAAAACGAAGTGGTGACCAAGGTGTTTAATAAAGGAAAAGCCAACGAAAAAACAATGTCAGTGGAACTTTTTACATGGGAAAAGCTCGACTATACAGCACAGGTAAAAAAAGCTTTCGGACTAGAATAAACGGCTGCCGTCAAACTGTTGACCTGGCAAGGTTTCTGACTTCCCGAACTCGATTCGAATGAGGTAACCTGAGCATCTTTCAAAGTTATTTTTCTGTAAGCAACGGCGTTAGGGTAATATGCTGATCGGACAATTAGCGATCACCCAGTTATACAGTTCATCTATTTCATAATTGGAAACCGCAATACATCCAATTGTCCAGTCTGTATTCAAAAATTCTCTTTCCTGACTTTTCAGGTGCTTATTAGGAAACCCATGAATTTTGATGTCCCCACCCGGATTTTTATTTTGATTGATGGCCGCCAAAGAATCTGCCATTGACGGATAATCAATTCCCAGATTCGCATAGTACGAACTTTCTCTTGATCTTGTATGAATATGATAGTGGCCTTCGGGTGTCTTGAGGTCGCCTTCAAATTGCTTGGGGCCTTCAGGGTTCATTCCTAAAGATATCATATATTTTTTCACCTTCTGACCACGACGGTAAGTCTGCATTTCTCTCTTAGCTTTGTAAACGACAATACTGTCAATTGAATCTGTAACCTGCACAAATGCTTCAAAATAATTATCGCGCCGATGAGACTGCTGCGCATTGACCGTAACGGACAACCATAATAAGCATAAACCAATTAAGTACTTCAAGGTGTGTTTTTTCGAAATACAAAAATAGCAGGTCGCACGATAGTATTTTGTTAAAACTAAGAAATAAACCTCCCTTTTTGCTGAGCCAAAATGATATTTATAAAACTATCTTTGCTAACGCACTTTCAACCTTTGAACAATGGCAGCAGGCTTACCCCCGAAGCATACCGAAAAATTTGTACAGGAGCATTTACAGCAGCATCAATTTCTGATGCTGTCGCTCTATGCCGCACAGGACCTGGGTTGGGATGTACAATACCTCAGCAACGCCGGCATCATAGCCTTTACGCAGAACGGTCAGCTTAAATTCAATGCACACGTAAAGGTCATCATTTCCGGTAATGAGGCTACACTCGTTAGCTCATCCGCAGGCAATGAGTACTTTGATCTTGGCAAAAACAAAAAGACGATCGCGCAGTTCAAAGAAAAATTTGAAGACCTGCAACATCAATTATCGCATTACACGCTAGATATGCGTTATGAAGAGATGCGTGAAAGCATCTTGCCGGATTCACAGGACATATTACGAAATCCAGACCCTGGCAGTTTGGAAATTTTTAAAGACTTTCTGGCCATTTTCATTCCACGTGAAAACTATTTCTTCACACCGATTATTTTAAATCTCAATCTGCTCGTTTTTATTTTGATGGTAGCAAAAGGCGTTCACCTGATGACTCCGGATGCCGATAGCCTGATACGTTGGGGAGCCAACTATAAACCGCTGACTTTGGCCGGCGAATGGTGGCGGCTGCTTACCTGCTGTTTTATCCATATCGGCGTCCTTCATTTGCTAATGAACATGTATGCCTTTTTGTATATCGGAGTGCTGATTGAACCGATATTGGGTAAAACCCGCTTTATTGCTGCATACCTCGGCACCGGCATCATAGCCAGTATCACCAGCTTATGGTGGCATCAGTTATCAGTGAGTGCAGGAGCTTCTGGTGCCATTTTTGGTATGTACGGAGTATTTCTGGCCTTGCTTACAACCAGTGTCGTGGAGAAGTCAACCCGCAAACCCCTGTTCTTCAGCATCGCTATTTTTGTGGTGTATAACTTAATGAGTGGTATCAAAGAAGGCGTTGACAATGCAGCGCATATCGGCGGTATCGTAAGTGGCATCTTTTTTGGCTACCTATTTTTGCCAAGTCTAAAAAAGAGCGAGTCGCCTATAATGAAAGGCGCCACCGTGATCCTTACGATTATTATTACGCTGCTGCTCACTTTTTTTGCCTTAAAAAAAATACCGAATACCATTGCTCAATACGACACTACCATGAATGCACTTTACACCAACGACACGATAGCACTTTCAGTCTATCGCCTCGCCGACACGATTCAAAAAACGGAAAAACTCAGGGCGATCCGCGAAATAGCAATACAACGCTGCACTCAAAGTTTAACGGGAATCGCAACACTTGAACAGGCTGATTTTCCGCCCCATTTGGTTTATCGGGTAAAGCTCTTCAAAAAATATTTTCAGCTCCGATTAAAAAGTTATGAAATCTATTACAAGCTGATAGACGAAGAAAATGAAACCTACGAAAGCCAGTTGAATGGCTATTATAATCAAATAGACAGCATCAATAAAATAATAGAACAACATGATTAGAACGATCAGCCTTCTCATTGCTTCCAATATCTTTATGACCTTTGCCTGGTACGGATTTTTAAAAGATAAAAATATCCCCCTGTGGAAAGCCATACTGCTAAGCTGGTTTATTGCCTTCTTTGAATACTGCCTCATGGTGCCTGCCAACAAATATGGATTTGCAAATGGTATCAATGGCTTTCAGCTTAAGATCATTCAGGAAGTAATCACGCTGATCGTTTTTTCAGTGTTTGCCGTACTCTATTTGCGGGAGCCTTTTAAATTGAATTATCTGATCAGCTTTGCATTCTTACTGTGTGCTGTCTTTTTTGCTTTTAAAAAATAGCCAAAAAGTTCCGACCCTCCATTAGTACAGAATCAGTATATTTGATTTACAATTAAAACACCAACACTATGTTACCACTCTTAATTTCCGGCGGTCTGCTTGTACTGCTGTTCATTTTTTTTATCGGCATTTATAATACGCTTTCAAAATCGAGAATTCTTGTAAAGGAAGCGTGGAGCGGTATAGGCGCCTATCTGCAACAACGAAATGATGTGATACCTAATATGGTGGAGATCGTAAAAGGTTATGCCGGCCATGAAAACAAAACGTTGACAGAAGTGACCAGATGGAGAAATAAAAGTGCCATGGCGTCCACAGCGGCTGAGCAAAACGAAGCCAGTGCCGGACTGGGCAAAGCACTGATCGATCTGTATCAGGTAACTGAAAATTATCCTGACCTGAAGGCAAATCAAAATTTTCTGAAATTGCAGGAAGATCTGGCTGTACTTGAAAACAGCATCAATCAAAGCAGACGGTATTATAACGGAACGGTTCGCGAATTTAATCAGCAACGTGTCGTGTTTCCTAAAAATCTGGTGGCATCCATGTTTGGTTTCAACGAAGAAGTTTTCTTTAAAGAAGATGAAGCAGCGCACACAGTACCTAAGATCAGTTTTTAATTATGAAAAAAATACTGTTCATCGCTGCATTCGTATGCTGCGCTATTATGCAGGCGTCCGGTCGTGAAATTTCACTCAGTGCTTCCGCAGACCGTTTATTTACAGATTCAGCCTACCATTCAATAATCAAAACGCAATGCAAGCGTGCTGCCCTGCAAAAAGGCATCGCAGAAAGCAATTTTGATTCCAACTACGAAGTGCTTGAAAATGAAATTCTGCTTGCAGCTACTGAACTATTGCAAAAAAAGTTCAGCGAAACAGAAAAGCGTCTGTCAAAGAAACCTCCACCCGAAAAAATACAAATTCAACTATTTGAAAATGCAATTTTCAATGCATTAACGGTCACATTAAATCAGCACAAAGAACTGCAGGAAGCCTTAGCTCGTACAGATCTGAACGACAGAATTTTGTCGTTTGACAGTCGTATCACGCTGCAGAAAGATGGCCGTATTCATGTTGTAGAAACCATCAGCATTGCAAACTTTAATGAAGACGCTGCAGGCATCAACAATTCAATCAAAAGGGGCATCACGCGCGATTTCCCTACCAGGTACACAAATTCAGTTGGGCTGAACACCTCAGTGCCGTTTGAGCTGATTTCTATCAGCCGTAATGGACAAAAGGAAAATTTTAAGACGGAAAATTTATCCAATGGCATCAGGGTTTATTGCGGACGCAGCGACCACTTTCTGGAAGAGGGCAAGCATACGTATGTGATTGAATACTCAACTGCTAATCAACTAAAGTATTTTCCCGACCGTGATGAATTTTACTGGAACGTTACGGGAAACGGCTGGAGTTTTTCCATTGACCGCGCAGATGCTGAAATTAGTTTTCCTGAAGGTACTAATCTTTCAAATATTAACTGCTACAGCGGAACACAGGGCAGCAAAGATAAGCACTGTGATTATTCAGACAAAACAAATCGGAGTATCCATTTTCACACAGCGAAAAAACTGGCCCCTTTTGAAGGACTTACCATTTCTGTCTCTGCACAAAAGGGCATCTTTACGGAAAATAAAAGCCAGTACGATCAATTGATCTCCTTGCTGAAGGATAATATTTTTATTGTGTCATTATTTTCTTTTGTAGTGCTGCTATCCCTGACTTTATTTCGTTATTGGTTGCGTGTAGGCAGAGATCCGAAATCAGGAATTATCATCCCTGCATTTGCGCCACCGGCCGGCCTTTCACCTGCGGCTACTGGCTTTTTATATCAGCAGGATTATTCAGACAAATTGCTGACAGCAGCTATCATTGACCTTGCAGTTAAAAAGAAATTACATATTGAAGTGGATAGAGAAGGATTGATCTTTAAAACAAATGTTTACCGCTTTTCGGCCCCTCCACAGACCGCACAAGAGACTGATGAGCGCGACTACCCACTCTATGAACAATATGGCTTTGACGCCTCCGACCTGTTTGGCATTGAAATTGAAAAGGGAAAATACAATGCAGGATTCGCTTCGGTGCGCAACCGGTTCAGAATAAAAATGGATGACTTGCTGCTGAGCGACAACCAAAATAAAAAGACAAAAGGCTATCTTTCTATGAACAGTTCAGCCATCGGCATCGGATTGGTACTACTCATTTTTATCAGCATCGGCAGTGCTGTTTACTGTGGGGTTACGGATCCGCCTATACCCACCCTTATTTACGCGACCGTTATATTACTGATCGGTTTCATTGTGCAGATTATTTTTATGAAAATCATTAAAGCCTTAACGCCTGAAGGACGCAGGATTACTGACGAAATTCTGGGCTTCAGAATGTATCTGGACACTGCAGAAAAAAACGAACTTGACCTGATGAATCCGCCGGAAAACAATATACAATTGTATGAAAAATATCTGCCGTATGCGATCGCTCTCGGCGTTGAAAACAGGTGGTCAGAAAAATTTAAAAATGTTATTGAACGCGCTCTTGCAGAAGGTTACAGTCCTTCGTATTACAGCTTAAGCAACCATAGCAGCTTTTCCGGTTCACAGCAGTCATTTGCAGCTGCTTTCAGCAGCGGTTTATCGGGTTCAGTATCATCCGCATCTACACCGCCCTCAAGCAGCGGCAGCAGTGGTAGCGGAGGTGGCGGATTTTCCGGTGGAGGCGGCGGCGGCGGCGGCGGTGGCGGTTGGTAAATGCACGCTCAAAAATGGGGCGGCGCCACTATCAATAGACTCTACTTCCTATCAGAAGAATCATCATTAGCCATGGATTGACATGAGTAATTTTGTTCTACATTTGACAACTAAAACTTAATCAGTTGAAACAAACATTTTGTTCTATTATTACCATCGGTGATGAGCTACTGATCGGTCAGACGATCGACACCAATTCTGCCTGGATCGCGCAACAATTAAATCCGCTAGGTATACCGGTAAGGCGCAGAGTGGCTGTGGGTGATGTAAAAGCTGATATCATTGATGCCATTAATCAGGAAAGAAAGAACGCTGATATCCTGATCATCACAGGCGGTCTTGGCCCCACTTCCGATGACATCACGAAACCGCTGCTCACGGAATATTTCAATACACGACTGATCGAAAATGAAGCAGTACGGCGGCATGTAGTTTCATTTTTTGAAAAAAGAAAGCGTCCTATGCTTGACGTCAACCTGCAACAGGCTCTCGTTCCGGAAAGTTGTACGGTGCTCTTTAACGATGCAGGTACCGCGCCCGGTATGCTGTTTGAAGATCAGGGGCAGGTGATCATTTCATTACCGGGTGTACCCAATGAAATGCAGTTTCTGATCTCTGCCCATGTGTTACCCTATCTCAAAAAAAACTACATCACCCCTAATTTTATTCATCGCACGCTTATTACTGTTGGCGAAGGCGAAAGCTATATTGCCAATCGGTTGCAGTCATTTGAACAGACCTTACCAGCGGAAATCAAACTTGCTTACCTGCCTAAAATTAACATCGTGAAGCTCAGACTCACAGGCACAGACATTGACGAAAATACCGTTGAAAAATATTTCATCGAATTGAAAAATGAATTAAGCGATATCATGTATACGGATACCGATGCAGAACTTGAGCAGGTACTTGGGCAATTATTGATTGATAAAAATAAAACCATTTCAGTGGCCGAAAGTTGTACAGGTGGACATATTGCCGGACGTATTACTTCAGTAAAAGGTGCATCTGCCTACTTCAAAGGCGGACTAGTGCCTTATTCGATAGAAATTAAAGAAAGTGTATTGGGCGTGAACAGCGACACGATTCAGCAGCTAGGTGTTGTCAGTGAACATACCGTGTTGGAAATGGCAGAAAAGTGTTGTCTGCTGTTCAAATCTGATTATGCGCTGTCGATCAGTGGCTATCTTGAAAAAAATGACCATGGCAATGAAGTGTGGATCGGTGTTAGTGACGGCGTACATTCCGAGGCCAAAAAGATCATTGCCCCGTTTGATCGCGAAAAGAATACAACGCTGGTTGTGAATACAGCACTCAACGTTTTACGTTTATGGATCCTGAGATCGTAAATTCAGAAACAGACATCCGCTGAAGATTATGATGACGCTCACCGGGATACAAATGACTTCAATAAAGCATTGAAGTCATTCATACCAATTTTAATCAGGCTCAACCTGCGTCAGAGAGCAGTCAACACAGAACTACTGTTAGCGGCAAATAGCTGATCTGCCATACGCTGATGAAAAAATCAGGCATCCGGAATATTCGGTTCTACCAGTTTAGCCAGCTTTTCAAGCGACTCCTGCCAGCCCAGGTAACACATTTCCAGCGGTATCATCGGTGGAATATTTTCCTGCAAAATACTGATCTCGGTGCCCACCATCACAGGCCGTAACCATACTGAAGTCATCATTTCACCCGGCAAATTCGGATCATCAAACTTGTCGCTATACTTCATAAATTCATTCTGTTTCATCTCCAGAATCGTACCACCAAACGAGTGGCTTTTTCCACTGGTAAAATTTGTAAATGACATTTTGTAGATACCACCCTCCTTTACATCCCTTTCATGAATGGTGGCAATAAAGCCGTATGGCGGTATCCAACACTCCAGGGCCTTTGAATCGGTGAAAGCCCTGTACACTTTTTCCGCAGAAGCTTTCAGCACACGGTGCAGCTTAATATGATGGTCTGACATATTCGTACTTTTTTTAGACATACGAAGATAAAACATGCGCATGAAACTTTCAATAAAATAAAGTTACGTGAAAATAGGAAAGGCGGCACGGGATTACGATGTAGAAGTTCTTATTTTTTCCCAATGAATGAACAGTTTACATCCTGCGTATTCAAATTTACATAATTCCCATAAAATCGACTTAGCAGAATAGTTAACAATGCGAACTAATCTAAAATGTTGTAGCTTTGGCGCACTAAACAATACTATGGAAAAAAGTTTGTGTGAGCTTCTACCTCTCGGCAGAACGCTGTCGATACTTACAAAAAATTACTACGGTGCGCTTACCAGCAAACTCGCACATCTTGATATTGATCGCCACTTTTCGATCCTGATACTGATTGAAAGCCTGGAAAGCGGCTGCAGTCAGCAGTTTATCTGCCAGCAATTAAACATTGACAAAGTATCAATGGTCCGGATGATACACTATCTGATTGAAAAAAATTACATATCCAAA
>JADYYU010000214.1 GCA_020853515.1 Chitinophagaceae bacterium
ATAGCGAGTCGCAGGATAAGCAGGAAGGGATGATGGCCGAGCAAATGAAAAACGTAATTGGAAAGGCTGATACGCTGGCCTTCGACTATGCAGGCAAAAAGGAAGAAGATGAACAAAACGGTGAACGGAAAGGAAAAGGCAATGGCAAAGGGGGTGGTATGATGAAAATGATGAATCAGGGCGGAGCCAATATCGAAAACGCATTCCTGTTAGTGCCTGAGGAAGCCAAAGAAGGCAGCGGCTGGAAGAAGGATGCAATGAAAGGTGATCTGAGATCGCAAACCATTTATTTTGTAGAGAAGATCAACGGAAATATAGCCACCGTTTCTTTCAAAAAGAAAACCAAAGGGAGCATCACCCGCAATGGCGGACCGGGTGGTGGAGAAATGAAGATTGAAATGGATAACTTATCGGACGGTTTAATTACCGTAGATATGTCTACAGGTTTGGTTAAAACGTACACTGAAAAAACGAACTCGAATTCCAAGACTTTTATGATGGGCAATGAAATGCCATCAACCGGCACTACGATCTCGGACGTGACTTTTGAATAATCAGAGCAGCGAGATCTCGTAAATACAAGTGTGCAGCGTTCAGATTGCGACCTGCGCTTATGATCAGATGGCTGATCTTTCAAACGATGCTTTCGTGAATTCCGCTTTCATGCTATGATTCGTGATGAGGTATGAATTGAGCGATGCCTGCAGTAAAAATTGATATGCAGCGCTCTGGCCAGTGCTAGTTGAATTGTGCATCTTTATGCTAAATATGATTAATTGCATTCAATTTTAATACATGTTAAACGCGCGCTTATTCGTAAAATATCCCCTGTGGACTTTACTGAATGATCAACTTGCCGCTTTGAATCGTACGATCCCCATTCAGAAATTTGTATGTATAAACACCCGGTTGCAGGCCGTTTGTTGGAAAAATAACCAGATTTGCATTTACATGTAAACTGATTTCCGTAAGCAACCTGCCCAGCATGTCTATCAACTGCACGGTTGCATTTTTATTCGTTGTGAGATTATACTTAATATGCAAATTGTCTGTTACGGGATTGGGAAACAAGATCACTGAATTGGTAAGCTCCCGATCATTTAAGCCGATGCCGATCACTGGAATGCATGCAGACGTATCACTACATCCGTTCTGTGAAATGCTCAATGCATATTCTCCATTGGCTGTCGCGGTAAATTGCTGATTTGTTTCACCTGCCATTTCCTGATAGGGATTACAACTTAACCACTGATAGACTGCCCCATTTGCAACAGCAGATAAAACCGGACCGGCTTGCATAACGGCTGTATTGACTGTATTAATCGTCAAGTTTAAAGTCAATGTACTGTCGCAACCGGCACCGTTGATAAACATTTGAGTATATACACCGCTGGCATTATAAGTTTGTCCATTCAAAGTATAAACGTTGCAGGCGGTCTGTGTAATGGTATCTGCAGTTGACTGGTTGATGGTAAGATATAAGGTCAGCACACTGTCGCAGCCAACAGCATTGGTAAACAGTTGCGTATAAATACCGGAGGTATCATAAGTCTGTGCGTTGATCGTTATCGTGTTACAGGCAGTTTGTGTGATTGTATCACCGCTGCTCTGATTGATCGTTAAATTTAGGGTGATCGTACTATCGCATCCTGTGGCATTCGGCATCACCTGTGTATAGATTCCGGTACTTGTATAAGTTTGACCGTTCAAAACATAACTATCGCAGGCCATATCGGTAATGATTGAATCACTTGGTTGGTTGATGGTTAAATTCAGCAGGATGGTACTGTCGCAACCAGCAGCATTAGTAAATATCTGAGTGTAGTTTCCACTGCTGGTATAAGTTTGTCCATTCAGCGTATACGATATACAGGCGCTTTGATTGATGGTACTCATGTTTGACTGCTTGATGGTAAGATCTAAAGTCAAAATACTATCGCAACCGATCGCATTCGTAAAATTTTGAGTGTAAATACCGCTACCTGTATAAGTGGTGCCATTCAGCGAATACATATCACAAGCACTGTCAACGATGGTATTACTGCTGGGTTGAAGGAGGTTGACATAGATGGTGATGACACTATCACAGCCTGCTGCATTTGTGAGTGTTTGCAGGTAAGTGCCGGTGGCAGTATACGTTTGTCCGTTAATGCTTACGCTTGCACTACATGATGAGGTATCAATCGTACTTGCAGAAGGTTCTTTGATGATAAAAAGTGCGGTGGCTGCATTCGTGCATCCGACCGCATCGCTGATTACTACCGTATAGATTCCCTGTGCCTGCGGAGTAACACCTGCCAAAAAATCGTCCGGCTGATTAAATACATATCCATTGGGGCCCGTCCAGCTATAGCTCATCATGCCGGCGTCTGTACCAAAGATCAGTGAATCACCTGCACAAACAGGAGAATTTGAATTGATGACCGGTACAGCCAGATTGCAATGCACCACATTGTGCACAGTATTGGTTGCCACCGGAACATTATAATCAAAATAGATATCCGCTTTATTATTAATCGAATCACCCAATATCAGGTTAGCTTTGGGTTTAACCGCATATTGAAAAAATCCATGTGATTCCGGCTCATTGATATTTGAATCGGGTAGTTGTATGTTGGTAAAAAATACTTCCAGTAATCCTTTATCCCTGATCAAAAAATGATTGCCATGGCTTGCACCCACTTTTCTAAAGGTACCAAGATCCAAATTTTCACTGAGTTCATCACGCAGTACAATATTGAAAGCGGTATCGTTGCCGGTATTTTGAAAACGAATGGTATACAATAATTCTTTATCCAATCCGTTCAGATAAGTAATGGTATCTGCCACAGCCTTATCGTTCGGGTCCATGCCGCCATGTATGATCTCAGCATATTCTGTGTAGTTATTTGCAGGTGTTGTGTCAGTTGCACTGGGTTCAATCCATGCATATACGCTATAAGGTGAACCGATAACCAGACTGGCATCTACCGTATAGGCCACTTCAAATCCTTTTTGTTCTAAAATATTCATATTCACATTATTCCAGATCAGGGTATCCCCATTTTGTCCGGTAATTGGAGGAGTGGCATCATTGAAAGCGAATCCTGCGGGTAGGAGTACTTTACAGGTAGCATTGTTTACGCCCACCGTACCTACATTATTTACATTGGCCGTTACCCAATTGTCGAAACCAGGACGTGCGGTGCCGGATGCAATATTTATAGTCAGATCCTGAATGTTCGGTATTGGATGCACGGCAAAGTCAAAATTACTTCCCTGATTACCCGCAGCAAGGGGTGTCAGCGTGTAACTGGCCGGTGTGATCGTTGAATAGATAATCTGCGGATTTAAATGAACAGTATTCACAACACCTGAGTCTAGTTTAATTTGATATTGTCCATTCACATCCGTCGTTGCTACCCAACCGCTCGAATTGCTCACTGTCCAGTTAGGAATTAAGCTATCTATACCGGCGTCATATAACAGGTTATTATTGATATCAAAATATACTTTGCCCGACATCAAAGGTTTGGGTTCACAGAATGAGCCATTTCCGCAAAGTGGTAAGCCAAATAAATTATTGTTATATCCGGCATTCGGAATACAGGAAATAAGGGTATTGTTTCTGTTCAAGGTCGTCAGGGTATTCGGAATGAGGGGCAGACAATCAAGTAGTGGGTTATTATTGATTTCCAGATTTTGAAGTGACGGTGTCAGGGATGGTAATTTGGTAATTTGATTATCGGAGCAATACAACTTAATGAGGGAATTAGGCAATTGCGGTAAACTAGTAAATTTGTTACTGTCACATAATAACCATTCTAATGAATTATTAAGTACCGGTAAGCTTTCGAGTAGATTGTGACTGCATGATAAAATTTTTAAAGAAGGCGGTAAAACGGGTATGCTGGTCATTTGATTGTAGGTGCAGTTTACAGAAATAATACCATTCGGTAATGGTGGCAAAGTACTCAATTGATTACTTCTGATATCCATACTTATCATGCCAGTGGGTATATTCGTCATACTGCTTATTAAATTGTTGCGGGCCCACAAAGTGGTGATGCTATTCGGAAGAGTTGGCAGACTGGTTAATAAATTATCGTTGATTGAAAGATCTGTTACGTAGTTTGAAAACAAAGGAAGGCTGGTAATCAGATTATTGGAAGCTTCGATGTAAAATACACTATTTGGAAACACAGGCAAAGTCGTCAATTCATTATGATCGACGTAGACAGTTACAATATTGGGAGGGATGACCGGTAAACTGGTCAATTTATTGTATTGGCATCCAAATTGTGGAGCAAGTGCTGGAGGCAATGGCGGTAAAGATGTAAGTTGATTGAAGTTGCAGCCAAAATAGTACAACGAATTTGGTAATGGAGGTAAACTCGTTAGTTGATTGTTGGAACAATCCAGATCGTATAAAGTGGATGGGAGCGCAGGCAGACTGCTCAATTGATTATTACTACAATGCAAGGTCAGCAGTGTGTTTGAAAGTGCCGGCAATGAAGTCAGTTGATTATACCCGCATTGCAGTTTGATCAGATCAGGAAGTGCAGGTATGGTGCTGATTTGATTATATCCGCAATCCAGTTCAGTTAAAGTTAGTGGTAAGGCCGGTAAATTTGAAATCGTCCCATTATTGCTGCAGGCAAGTCTTTTAAGTGTGACAGGAATAGCCGGCAGACTGCTCAGGTGATTCCATCCACATTCCAGATTGATCAATGCCGGAGGAAGCGGTGGTAAGCTTGAAAGGTTATTACTATCCACATCAATCGAATCGACCATCAGCGGGAAAGCCGGCAAACTACTTAAAAGCTGACTTCGTCTGACATCTATGATTTTCAGAGAATCTCCAAAGGCAGTAATTTCTGTAAGCAGGGGATTAATAAAACAATTTAACTCTTTCAGGCTTTGTGGCAATCCGGAGATATATTTCAACATGGAGTTTTGACGAATCGTTAATTTTTGTAATGAACTGGGAAACTGAACAAGGCTATCGACGTAGGTGATCTTTAACTCGAGGTCCGTAATTGCTGGTGGAAATAAAGGCTCTGTAGTTAATCCTGTGACTTTGAGTGTTTGCAGATTATCAAAAAACTGAATACCGTAAATATTTTGAGTATTCACCAATAAAAGATCGAGATTGGTAATTGCCAGTAATCCGGGACATGTCGTATCTAATTGCATACCGCTAATACAGGCAGGGCAAATAGTCTGCAATTTATTCTTAAACGCTAAATCTGTCAATGTGATCCATTGAGCCTGGGCCCCAAAACCGATCATCATGCAAAGAATAAGCAGCCATTTTTTCATTTCGGAAAATTTGTTCGCATAAAGATAGGTTTTCTGTTTAATCAGGTGTCAGCTTTTTGTCATTTAATTCGTATTGGTCATAATTAGTAAATTACCGGCAAGCAGGGGCTGTACATTATTTATTTTGAAATATTAATCGGGAGTCCCGCTTGCTTCCGCAATTTTCCGGTTTGCCGTGACATGTATTAACTGTAACATTCAAACCGGCATTTTCGTTTTCTTTTGGGAAGATAACGATCAGTCCGGGAGTCTGTGATCATACTTAAGTTGACAATTCGAAGGCCGAAACATGAATTGAACGATGAACGGAGCGTCGCAAATTTGATGATTTTAGTACCGGCGCTGATATCAAAAAAAGCAAATCCACAAACTGAAGCCCCGATTTTTCTGCTATATTTGCACCTTATTTTTATTAAAAAACATTATGACAATTTCGTATAAGTGGCTGAGTGAATATATCGATCAGGTGGTAACGCCGGAGAGAATGTCTGAAATACTGACTTCTGTGGGCCTTGAAGTAGAATCGATGGAGAAACTGGAATCTGTAAAAGGAGGATTAAACGGTCTCTTGATCGGTAAGGTGATTGAATGTGCTCCTCATCCCGACGCTGATAAACTGCGCCTGACTAAAGTTGATATCGGAGGAGATCATTTGCTGCAGATCGTTTGTGGTGCACCCAATGTGGCTGCCGGTCAAACAGTAGTGGTAGCCATCATAGGTACAACCATACATCCGGTAAACGGAGATGCTTTAACAATGAAAAAAGCGAAGATCAGAGGAGTGGAGAGTGAAGGCATGATCTGTGCAGAAGATGAGATCGGTTTGGGAAATAGCCATGATGGTATTATCGTGCTGACTGAAGAGATTGTTGCCGGTACCTTGGCAAGAGATTTTTATCAGATTGAGGACGCCGATTATATCTATGAGATCGGGCTTACACCCAACCGCATGGATAGTATGAGTCATATGGGTGTGGCCAAAGATGTATGTGCTTTTCTGTCCAATGAATCAGGTAGCATGGTACTCACTAAAATGCCTGCTATGGAACTTCCTGCCGCATTAATCAAAGATGCTATAAACGTCGCCATAGAAGACGCCGCCCTTTGTGCAAGATACGCAGGTGTATGCATCGAAAATATTGTGGTTGCAGATTCTCCAGCGTGGTTACAGCAAAAATTAAAATCCATTGGCTTGCGACCGATCAACAATATTGTAGATATCACCAATTTTGTATTACATGAAACTGGTCAACCCCTGCATGCATTTGACCGGAGTCAGATCAAAGGTAACAAGGTCGTAGTGCGACATGCCCGTGCGGGTGAAAAATTTGTTTGCCTGGACGAAAAGGAAAGAACGTTGGAGGAAGACGATATAATGATCAGCAATGAGAGCGAAGGCATGTGTATCGC
>JADYYU010000215.1 GCA_020853515.1 Chitinophagaceae bacterium
AATATTGCGCACCCCCCTGGCCCCGGATCAGACTTTCATCGATGATCCGCTGCGTATGCTACGCACCATTCGTTTTGCAGCGCAACTGCGTTACAATATTGAAGAAAGAACACTGGCCGCCATCAAAGAAAATGCCGAACGAATTCATATTATTTCAAAAGAACGGATTGCAGATGAACTGAACAAGATCATGATGTGTAACAAGCCCTCTGTAGGATTTGATCTCCTATTTAAAACCAAGTTACTGCACATTATTTTTCCTCATCTGGCCGACCTGGCAGGTGCTCAGTATATTGACGGCAAAGGACATAAAGATAATTTTTACCATACCTTACAGGTTGTAGATAATATCACACCCCATACCAAACACCTGTGGCTCCGTTGGGCGGCCCTGCTGCATGATATCGGCAAGCCTGCTACGAAACTATTTGAAAAAGGCCACGGCTGGACTTTTCATAATCATGAATGGATCGGTGCACAAATGATACCGGGCATTTTTAAATTTCTGAAACTGCCGCAAAACGAACATATGCACTATGTGCAGAAAATAGTGCAACTGCATCACCGGCCTGTTAGTCTCACGAAAGAAAATATCAGTGACAGCGCTATCAGAAGATTACTGTTTGATGCCGGCAACGATCTGGAAGATCTGCTGACTTTATGTAATGCAGATATTACTTCTAAAAACCAGGAGAAAGTGGTACGCTACAAAGAGAACTACGAAATGGTGCAGGAGCGTTTGAAAGCGTTAGAAGAAAGCGATCAGATCCGAAACTGGCAGCCGCCCATAACCGGTGATTTGATTATGCAGACGTTTAATTTACCGCCTTCCAAAATTGTCGGTGATATTAAGGACGCGGTGCGGGAAGCCATTCTGGACGGAGTGATCAAAAATGATTACGACGAAGCTTATTCTTTTATGCTGCAATTTGCAAATGAGCAAAATATAAAACCAATTTAGTATGTTTGCGGCTACTAGAAAACCTGATCATGTCACTACTAAAATTTAAAGTAAGCTGGGAAGAAGACGATGCAACCTACAGGAATATTGAAATTGTATCGAGCCAGTCATTTTACGAGTTTCACACCTGCATAAAATTTGCCCTGCAGTTTCCCGAAAAAATGGAAGGCTTTTTTTATCTCATCGACAGCAAAAAAATCGTGCAAACCACCTTATCTTCTGTAGTAGAAAAAAATATTCGGAATGCACCCGCACTCAGTATGAAAAAAACACCGGTGGGCGCTTTGATCACCGATCCTGATCAGAAGTTTTTATATGAATGTGTGCATCCCAAAGGCTGGTCATTTTTAATTGAGATCATCAGCATTTCGCCATTTAATTCAGACCTCATTAAATATCCAAAATGTATTAAAAGTGAAGGTATCTCACCGGTGAATTTTGCGATTGCTGCAACAGAGAAAGATAGTGTGGTGGAAATAGTAGAAAAATATGACCTGGATAATGCAGAAGGCTTTGGTGACGAAGGTGAAGATGAAGGCGGTTTTGGTGAAGCGACCGACGAAGGTTCAGAACTACCGGAGGAATTATAATCATTGAAAACGATCATTGTCATAGGAGGTGCAACTGCGAGCGGCAAAACAGCGGTTGCTATTGAAACAGCCCTTTACTTTAAGACCTGCATCCTTTCTGCCGACAGCCGGCAATGTTATCGTGAACTGAATATTGGTGTTGCTAAACCGGACACCGAACAGTTGAAGGCCGTGCAACATTTTTTTATTAATTCGCATTCGGTGCACGAAGAGGTGTCTGCCGGTATTTATGAAAGATATGGTCTGGAGAAGCTCGCACATATTTTCGATCAAAGCGATTTTGCTGTTTGCGCCGGAGGAACCGGTTTGTATATCAAGGCCCTGTGCGAAGGATTGGATGTAATGCCTTCTATCGATAAATCGATCGACAAATACATTAACGAACAATACCTTTTGCAGGGCTTGAGCTGGCTTCAGCAGCAAGTGCAACAACATGATCCGCTGTTTGCAACAAGTGCTGAATTTCATAATCCCAACCGTCTTTTGCGGGCACTAGTATTTAAATTGTCGACCGGTGAGTCCATCCTGCAGTACCGTACAAATCAGCGGCAGACAAGAAATTTCGATATCCGGTATTTTGTGCTTGATGCTGAGAGGACAATGCTTTACCAACGGATCGACCAGCGGGTAGACGAAATGGTAGCTCAAGGCCTGATAGAAGAGGCCGCACAACTGCATCCTTTGCGACACCTGAAACCCTTACAGACGGTGGGTTATACAGAACTCTTTGACCACTTCGAAGGCAAATTGGATCAGCCGCATGCAATCGGTAAAATCAAACAGCATAGTCGCAATTATGCCAAAAGGCAAATGACCTGGTTTAAGCATCAGAGTGATTATATTTTTGTGCCACCTTCTTGTGAAAACATTATACAGGCTTTAGGGTATTAAAGCGTTTTATTTTATTAGGTTTGCAACCTGGTCATGCTGAATAAAATTGACAAATACATTTTAAAGAACTTTCTCGGCACGTTTGTATTCTTACTGGCTGCCTTTTCAGTGATTGCGATTGTAATTGATTTTACCGAAAAAATCAACGATTTTGTAGACCGTAAGGTGCCCCTGGCAATGATACTTGTTTACTTTAGAAACTTCATTCCTTATATTCTTGCCCTGCTTTTTCCGATCTTTATCTTTGTAGCGGTTATATTTTTTACATCTAAAATGGCCAACCGTTCTGAGCTCAGTGCCATACTCAGCAGTGGTATGTCGTTCAGGCGCATGCTGCGTCCATACTTTGTGGGCGCGGGTATTATTTCTGCCGCATTGCTTTTTGCCAATCATTACATCATACCACGGGCCAATAAAAGCCGTTTGAAGTTTGAAGAAAAGTATTTGTGGGAAAAGCACTATAGTGCCGACGATAATTTTCATATCCGCATCAGTCCCAATGAGTATATCTACATGCAGAGTTATAATCCGGAATCAAAAACCGGGTACCGCTTTAGTTATGAAAAACTGAAAGGTAGTGAGGTCGTAGAAAAAATCAGTGCTGATCGATGCCGTTACGACAGTGTCACCAAACAATGGGTCTTGCAGGAAGTGTCACACCGCAACTTAAGCGGCATTCATGAAACACTTCGTAATGACCTGTTTCTGCCTAAAACATTTGCCTTCAAACCGGCTGATCTGGTTGAAAAGCGTGAAGCCAAACAAATGATGACCACGCCCGAACTCAATGCGTTTATCCGGAAAGAGCAGCAAAAAGGAAGTCAATCGCTGAGTGAATATCTGATTGAGTATCATCGCCGCACGGCGTCACCTTTTTGCGCATTTGTACTATCCATTATGGGGGCCTGCATTGCCTCGCGCAAAGTAAGGGGTGGCAGCGGTGTTCATCTGGCAGTGGGCCTTATGATCAGCGCGATTTATGTTTTTCTCATGCAGTTTTCTACCACCTTTGCGGTCAAGGGAAATCTGCATCCTTTTATCGCTGTATGGATTCCAAATGTACTGTTTGGAATTCTGGCCATCTTTATTTACAAACGCTATTCGCGATAAAATGCGCCCAGGTCATCGTGTGCTTGATCTTCATTCAAGACGAACTTTAAAGAATGGCACCTCAGGGTTGGGGATATCTGATACAATGGAATGCTAGCGTCTTTACTGAGCTGTATGCAGAACATATCCAGGTTGCACATGCCAGAAAACAAATATTGTTAGCAGT
>JADYYU010000216.1 GCA_020853515.1 Chitinophagaceae bacterium
GCATATTATTATGCAGCCGCAGCGGTGTTGCTGGCGGTTGGTTTGTTCGGTCTCAGATATTATTTCGAGCCGGAAGCAGTAATTCAGCATGCACCTGCAGTGGCTGCTGCATCTACTGTCATTCATTCGAATCAGACAACCAGAATCGATACGTTGTCTGATCAAAGTGTGGTTACCCTCAATAAGCATGCAGCCTTGCATTATCCAAAAGAATTTTCCGGAAAAGAAAGAAGAGTGAAACTTGAAGGTGAGGCTTTTTTTAGTATCACTCCTGATAAAGAAAAGCCATTTTTTATTGATGCCCGCAATAATGTAGAGATCAGGGTAGTGGGCACTTCGTTTAATGTAAAGTCATTTGACAGCTATACAGAGGTAATTGTAGAAACCGGTATTGTTGAGGTTAGAAAGTTTAATAAAGTCATTCTTCTGCATCCCCGTGAAAAAGCACGAATAGATAAGGAAGACTCAAGCATAGTGGTGGAAAAGAATCAGGATAAATTATACAGATATTTCAGAAGCAAGGAGTTTGAATGCGACAATACGCCCTTATGGAAAGTGGTGGAAGTATTAAATGAAGTATATGGTGACAGCGTGGTTATTGGCAGAAGTGAATTGAAGAGTTTAACCCTAACCACGAGGTTTGACAATGAATCACTTGAAAGCATACTGGAAATTATCAGTGAAACCTTTGAACTAAAAGTTGAAAAAAAAGGGAATAAGTATATATTAAAATAAAGCAATGAGACAAAGCATCATCATTCAACTGTTTATCATTTTATTGTGCAGCAATGTAAACGCACAGAGTTTATTGTCTGCAACAGTCAGCATTAAGGCCAAAAGGCAACCTTTGCATGAGGTGCTGACCATCATTGGCAATGAAGCCACTGTAAATTTTTCGTATAATACCAAAGCCATAAAGCGCGATACACTTCTTAGTGTGAGTGCGGTGAATAAGCCGCTGAGAGAGGTGCTGCGTATGATATTTGATGCTGGGTATGAATTTAAAGAAAGCGGCAACTACATCATTATCAGGCGAAAACCGGTCAGTACCACCACTATTGTCAGCAAGCCGCAAATCAATAGTGATTTCTATCTCATTAGTGGTTATGTAGTTGATGACGAAACCGGTGAAAAAATACCTGATGCGACGATTTATGAAAAGCAGCATTTGATTTCTTCCATGACCGACGAACGCGGTTTTTTTACCCTGAAACTAAAAAGCAAATATCCGGTTGCATCCGTTTCTGTGAGCAAAACAGACTATAGCGATACGGCTGTGCAAATAAGGGCAAGATACGATCAGCAGGTTACGATTGCGCTGAGCAGAAAGCCAGGCTTGATGAACCTGGCGGTGAACCCAAAATATTTTTCAGAAAATGAAATAGATGCAATAAACGAGCCTGCCGATAATCCTGATGTGATTGAAAAGAAATGGATCGGTCGAGTGTTGTTTAGTTCCAAACAAAGGATCAGAAGCCTGAATCTAAAGAAATTTTATACCACAAGGGCCTATCAGTTTTCTTTTGTGCCCGGTATCAGTACCCATGGTAAAATGAATGCGCAGGTGATCAGTCAGACATCCATTAATCTGATCGGTGGTTATTCAGGTGGTGTGAATGCTGTTGAAATCGGTGGGCTTTTTAATATTGACAAAAAGAATGTGAAATCTTTACAGCTTGCCGGTTTGTTTAATGTGGTTGGCAGGCATATGAAGGGGTTGCAGGTTGCATGTTTGTTTAATCAGGTAGAAGGTTCGGTAGATGGACTTCAAATTGGAGGGGCTTTTAATCTGGTACGAAATGAAGTGAATGGTATACAGATTGCTACTTTGTATAATAAAGCCCGGTCAGTGAAGGGCCTGCAGATCGGTTTTGTAAATCGTACCGAAACGCAGGAAGGAACCAGTATTGGCTTCGTTAATATTTCAAAAAATAAGAAAGGCAAGAATAGGGTAGGATTTATTCTCAGACTTCCCCGAAAATAACGAAAAACAGTTCCGTTTTGGATGCTTATTTCAGATCCCTGACAAAGCGCAGTGTTGCCCAGTCCGTGTCGGCTTCCACCATATTACAAACGCCATTGGCATAGGAGTAGGTGGTGCGATTGCCGTTTGGTAGTTTTAGCGTATATTTTTTATCTCCTGTATGGGCAATGGGGATCATCTTTTGAAATTTCTCTGAAAATACAGCAGCAACATTGCTGGGTTCATTGTAATACAAATTCGCGGTGGTGAGATGTATGGGAGTTGACAGAATGTCGCTTTCATTATCTGTATTTTTCAGGTCATAGTGTTTGCCATTCCAGATTGCGCTGTTGTTGACTTTTACTTTTCCATTAAGGGTCCGGTACAGATCGGCCTGCACCATTTGATTTCCTTTGAAAATGACCTTCATCCTGTCGTACACCTCTATACTTAAGATAACCCGCAGCTTCACATTCGATTCGAAAAAATACACGGTTTGATTGTTTTTTGTTGTGCGGCTGATATTAATTTTTCCAATTTTGTCGCTCCCTTTGAAGACCGTATAAGAAAGCGTTTCGGCAGATAAATGAATCATGTTAAACATAGCCATCAGCAGGAGTAGAATATATTTTTTGTGCATGTTAGAAACGCTCACGTGAGACATAAATTTTGTTTTTGTAAATTTAAGGATAAGGATGAATAGAATGAGCATAAATCTTTTTTTATAAGACAACCTTCTTTCGTTTTACCCTAACGAATATAAAAATAATCATAAACCAAAATGGCCGATGACCTGATATCAGCAACTTCGTAACAGGGGGGAGGAGGCCTTTGTAATAATATTTTTTGCATCGAATGGGGGATGTTTGACAGGTAGTTGTCCTATGGCAAACCATTATGATATGAACATTAAAACGCGGATCGTATTACTGGCTTGCTTAACATATTTCCGGATTGCCGCTGCACAAAATTATACGCAAACGATCAGAGGAGTGGTTGTTGACAAGGTGCTTCAAATGCCGATCGCCGGTGCTACAGTTGCAGTGGTGGGTAGCCCTCAGGGTGTAGTAACGGATACTGCAGGCAATTTTGTATTGGTAGATATGCCTGTTGCGACCTATGCATTGATCGTCACTGCTGTTGGGTTTAAAGATCATGTAGTTTCAAACATCACTATCAATACCGGCAAGGAAGTGGTGCTGACTATCATGCTGGATGAGAAAATACTGCAGGGTAGGGAGATTGTGGTTAAGGGCAACCGTAAAAAAAATATTCCGCTCAATCAAATGAGTGTGGTCAGTGCCCGCTCGTTTTCAGTAGAAGAAACACAAAAGTATGCCGCTGCTGTAAACGATCCTGCACGCATGGCAGCTAATTTTGCAGGTGTGATGGCAGGAGATGATGGTAATAATCAGATTGTGATCCGGGGCAATTCTCCTTCCGGCTTATTGTGGCGTATGGAAGGAATTGATGTACCGAATCCGAATCATTTTGCATCGGCAGGCAGCAGCGGGGGAGGTATTTCTATTTTAAGTACACAATTGCTGTCAAATTCAGATTTTGTGACGGGTGCATTTGCCGCTGAGTATGGGAATGCCATGAGCGGTGTATTTGATCTGAAGCTGAGAAAGGGTAATAATCAACAACGTGAGTACACTGCACAGGCGGGGATACTGGGTCTGAATCTTGCGGCGGAAGGACCTTTTGTGAAGAATTACAAAGGGTCTTATCTTTTCAATTACAGGTATTCAACGCTCAGCGTTTTGTCGAAACTTGGGTTTAGCTTCACCCCTTCCACAACTAATTTTCAGGACCTGTCTTATCATTTTTATTTGCCAACAAAGCGTTTTGGTGATTTTTCACTGTTTAGTTTCGGGGGCTTAAGTAAGCAGTTTTACGATGTAGTAAAAGACAGTACAAAATGGAAAAGTGAAGGTGATAAGTATGGAGATCAGTTTATCTCCAATACGGGGCTTTGGGGCGCGACCCATCAGGTACATACGGGCCGGAATCAATTATTGAAAACAGCACTCGCTTACTCCGTTATGAATAGTTCATACAACCGCGATTATGTGCAGGAAAACTACAGCATGCTGAATGTATATGACCAGAAGAGTGTAACAAAGAAACTGACATTTTCATCTGTATTGAATCAACGGTTTAATTCAAGGATGATGTTGCGCTCAGGCGTAATTGCTTCGCATATTCAGTTTGATTTTGCCGAACAGATCAGGGAGAAAAAAAGTGATCCGTTGAAAGAACTTGTAAATGTGTCTGCAAGTACACAAACCATCCAATTATTTTCGCAACTGCAATATAAACTTTCCGGTAAACTCGTGTTCACCGGTGGATTGCATTATTTGCTACTGCTACTAAATCAAACAAACAGTCTTGAACCCCGAGCTTCACTGAAGTGGGACATTCATCCCAGGCATTCCCTCGCTTTTGGATATGGTAAACACAGTCAGTTGCAGGGTTGGGGTGTGTATTTTGCAAACCGGTTGAATGCAAGCGGTCAAAAAATACTTCCCAACAGGGATTTGAATTTTTCTAAGGCGAATCATTATGTGCTTTCACATCATTTCAGCATCAGCAAATCACTGCTGATTAAGACAGAGATCTACTATCAGTATTTGTATCATATACCGGTCAGTATTTATGATACCAGTACGCTATCGGCCATTAATACTCAGGCTGATTTCATTCGGGATGAAATGGTGAATCAAGGCAAGGGTAAAAATTATGGCATCGAGATCTCGGTTGAGAAGCAACTCAGCAGAAATTTCTATTACATGTTCAGTACTTCCCTTTATCAGTCAAAGTACACCGCGGCAAACGGTAAGGAATATAATACAAAATTTAACGGCAATCAGATTTTTAACCTGACTGCCGGAAAAGATTTTGTTTCTGCCAGTGAACGAAGAACTTTCGGTATCAATATAAAATCGGTTTATGCGGGCGGTTACAGAACCACACCTATTGATCTTGAGCAATCAGTTGCTAAGGAAACAACGGTGTACATTCAGGACAAGGCTTATACTTCGCAGTTGCCGGCATATTTTCGCAGCGATATCCGTCTGAGTATGAAATGGAACCGTAAACACCTGACTTCCACGCTTTCGCTTGATATTCAAAATATGACAAACAGACAAAATGTGTATGATCAGTTTTATGATGTGGATACGAGAGCTGTCAAAACATATTATCAGACCGGCTTGTTACCGATATTGAATTACAAGGTAGAGTTTTAATCACGTTGCACTAAGCATATTGAGCCGTTTCTGTGCTTCTGTATTTTGAATTTTATTGGTGGTAGTCCGAAGGATATTGACACTGAGTAATACCAGGCCAAGTGAGGTGAATAATATGAGCTTCATCGAAACGTACACCAGAAAAATAGAAATCAGCCAGAGGATCAGGGCCATGAATGTACCGGCTATTATATATTTGAGTTCAGAATTAAGTAAAAATTTCATTTGTTATTGTTTGTAAATTAATTGAGAATTGAGTTTGTTTTGTTCTGTTAGTACCGTAATGAGGTAGGTTCCTTTTGGAAGGTCGTATGGTAATATGATAGCGTTATGGACAACTTGTAAGGCCGCTATCATACGTCCGCTGAAATCAACGAGCCGGACTTGTTTAAGTGTTTCATTTCTACTCCAGTACAGATATTCCGTAGTGGGATTTGGGTACAGAAACGGGCGTTGCAGATCTGTCTTTTCGTTTATTTTGATTCCGGTCAATGCCCCAATCTGGTATTGAGTAACGAGACC
>JADYYU010000217.1 GCA_020853515.1 Chitinophagaceae bacterium
AATTGTGAAAGGGCCGGTCGTCTATCGATATTCCTTCACTTCCCGGTTTTTTAGGAAATGGGGCAAGCTTTATCACCGTCAGGTTGGACCTTGCCTTCTTTTGATCGTTAAATAAATGCGGGGTATTTGAAGGTGTGCTTTGCGCACAGATATTTTGCATAGCAAAAAGCATGATAGCGATAAATGAAAGGATGAATTTCATAAAATGAAGCTTGGAATTCTCAAAATTACGAAATTTCAGGAAACATTCATTTGAAATATGCAAGTCTATATATTATCACGGAAATCCCTTCTTCTCACCAGTTTCAGATCCTGCAACACCGATGCCTTTACATTTAAACCAAAGTTGTAACTTTTTCTATATCCAAACGGAATCAGGTTCAAACGCATCTCCCAGCAGTGCAGATCACGGTAGATATCAAAAGTAGTAAAACTGATCTTTTTTGTGGCAAAATCATAACCGCTGCGAATTCCAATTTTCCATTTGGTAGTCAGGTTGACGTCACCAAAAAAATTGACATCCTGCGTGAGTACGAGGGTATCTTTCTGTTTGGCTACCAGAAAATTCTTGCTGGCATTAATACTGTAATTGACATTTAAAGACCAGGGTACGTTAAAATCTGCGTAACCGCTATAGTTGCGGCCGATCGCCTGGGTCTGATCTTCATTGGCCCTGTTCAGGGCGCTTTTGTTTTTTCTGACAGGTAAACTGGCACCTATCGCGACATTAGCGCGGTCAAAACGCATCAGTCTACCGTTGGCTTTATATTCAAATTCAGGTGTCAGACGACCGCTTGTTTTGTCGATCGCATACAGTGAATAAGACATACCGCCTGAAATATTAATATTTTCAAATAAGGTGTTGCGATACACGATCGAAACATTACTCCAGCGAAACGAATCAACTGCCAGATTATAGAAGGAGGCAATATTCAAACCATCTATCAGACTCACTTTTTTGGTGCCCCCTAAGGTGTCTTTTTTATTTCTGACTTTTAGCTGCAAGGTATTGCCCAGATCAAAACCGACGCCGGCCACTTTTCCGTCAGGCGGCATGCCCAATAAGGCCCCTTCAAAATACGAAAGCCGCTGATTAGTATAAGACTGATCGACAAAAGAATTATAGTAATAGTTAAAAATACCCCGTCCAAAATCAGGCCGGTAGTTAAAACGCACTGATGGTGTGATCACATGTCTGATACCTTTGACAGCACCTTTTTTGAATAATTTTATACCGTAGATCCTCGTGGAAATAGCAGAGGATAAATTGAAATCACGTGCTGTGAAAAATCCGGTTTGCATACTGGTATCCAGACTGCCTTCGGCGAAATTATATTGTCTGAGCATTTTCTTGGTGTACCAGTATTCATTGTAGTTGGCGCCAAAGGTCAGATTGAAAAATTTAAGCAGGTTGTAGCTGGCGTTGATCGGTACCGAATGCTTAAATCCATTTTGAAAGTCATCAAACTTCAAGGTAGAAAGACTAAACGTTGAATCGTAAAAGTCGAGCCGGTTTAATGCAGAAAACTGATAGCTGGCGCCTATTTTTTCATACCATCTGGGTTTGATCACGTCTTTTCTGAACTGAAAAGGAAAGATCTGATTTACAGAAAAGTTTAATTCCGGTAAGGTGAGTTGTACCAGCCTTGTTTGTGTATTCTGATTATGCCGCAGCGCTGCCGAAAAGTTAATGGGCTTGTCTTTCCATGTTTTGGAATAGGAGATGTTGGATGAATAGTTATTATTGAGATACAGATTGGCATCGTAGGTATTATTAGTTTGATATTTACTGCTGCCTACATTCACGTTTGCGCTGAAATTACTACCGGGCAGCACATTTGGATTGATCGTATGGCTCCAGGTGATGAAAAAATTTCTACTGATCGAATTGCCCGGTTCGTAGCTCTCCCCTATTTTATTATAAGCATAGTTGAAACTGAAATTGCCATTAAAACGATAGCGGTAAATATAATTACTGACGATGCCCGCCCGCCAGGTACCCAGTGCATATACATCGGCGAGTGCCAGCAAATCTACATGGTCGCTGATTGCGAAATAGTACCCCCCTTCACGCAAACCGAAACCCAGATTTTCACTCATATCGTAGGTGGGCAGTTTAAATCCGCTCCGTTGCCCCTGCTTCAGCGGAAACAAACCGAATGGCAGATAAAGCGGTGTCGGAATCTCTTCGATCACCAAATTAGCCGGTCCGGATACCGCAATTTTATTAGGTATGATCTTGATCTTTCGGGCTGCTATCCCAAAGTGCGGATGCGGATCGCTGCAGGTGGTGTAAATATTTCCATATCCGTTGATCGAATTGTCGTTGTTTCTTTTCACCTGATTACTCAAAATAAAACCTTCTCCATATTGTGAATACGCATTTTCGATCAGGGCCCTTTTTGATTTGAAATTAAAACGTAAAGCGCTGAAGGTAGAAAACTCGTTGCCCTGATAAATACGTGGTTTTGCCCTGGATGTATCTTCAACTTCAAGCGCAATTTCCAGAGCGGTCAGCAAACTTGAATCCTGCAAATACTCAATATAGTCAGCGGTTACTTTGATATCTTCATAAGTGATCTCTGCATCGGTGTACAGCAATAGTTTTTTTTGAATCGCATCATAGACCATTGAATCTTTGGCCTGATATTTTACTTCGGAATCGAGTTTGTCGGCAGAAATCGGAATACCGCTTTTAGTGTGCAAACTATCTGCAGGCCTGACCGTGTCTTTTTTGATTTTTGATGTGTCGGCATAGGATATTTTAACGACCTGAGCGCTTGTTAAAGTATTTAAAAATAGTAAGCAAATAACCAAAAATGAAATTGATTTTATTCGATTTGAATTGAAAATATGGCTATTTTTACGGTCTTGATGCATTTCGGAGGACCCGCAAAAGTAAGAAACAAATCAGAAGCTTACACTTTATAGGGTTAAAAGAAAATTAAAGCTTCTCGTTTATGAAAAAACTAACAGCCTGTTTCAATTTTATATTAGGTGTTTCTGTACTCATATTGCTGCTATGCGCTCCGCACAATGGATACGCAAAAAAGAAGGTCAGAAAAATTGTGATCGATGCCGGTCATGGAGGCCGTGATCCCGGATGTCATGGAGTGTACTCCTACGAAAAAGACATAACCCTGGCCGTTGCAAAAAAAGTTGGAAAGCTGATACAGAACGAACTGTCTGATACAAAAGTTGTGTACACGCGCGACTATGACTGGTATCCTGAATTAAAGGAAAGGACGGAAATAGCCAACAGGGAAAAAGCGGATCTTTTTATTTCTATACATGTGAACTCGACCCCTAAACGAAATTCGCCCGTAAAAGGAACCCTGGTTTTGGTATGCGGGCCTTCGAGGGTCAACGAAAAGGAAGGTGCGATTGGTGAGCATGCCAATAATTTTGAAGAAAATCAGGGTTTGCTCGATCCCAATGATCCTATTACATCTATTATTATTGCACAATATTCGCAGGCTTTTCTGGCTCAAAGTATTGTGTTCGGGTCTAAGATCAATGAAGAGTTTGCCAATCAGGGCCGTTACACAGAAGGTATTCGCCAGCAAAGTTTACAGGTACTTGCAAGTAGTGCAATGCCGGGCGTACTGGTAGAGATTGGTTATTTAAATAATTCAGAGGAAGAAAATTATCTGAATTCAGAAGAAGGACAAATGGAAGTGGCCATGGCTATTTTTAAGGGGATTAAATTTTACAAAGAAGAAACTGAGAAAGATCCGATCCAGATTACGATCGAAAATTAGTTCAGGTCGTAAGCAGATCAATCAATCGTTTAAAAAAGGAAAATGGCAATGAATATATCAAAAGAAGTTAAGATTGGATTACTGGGTGCTGTGGCCATCGTGATGTTTGTAGTAGGATACAATTATCTGAAAGGTACCGGCGTGTTTTCAACCACTAAGATCATCCGATCGGAGTATGACAATGTACAGGGCCTGACACCTTCAAGCTACGTACAGATTCAGGGACTGAATGTAGGTGCCGTTAAGAAAATATCCCTTTCCAAGGAGCACCCGGGAAAGATAATGGTAGAAATGACTGTTGATGAAGATATTGACATCCCGGTGGATTCAAAAGTGAAAATTGTTTCGCTCGATCTGCTGGGCGGAAAGGCAGTCACTGTTGTAATGGGAAAGTCGGCAACCATGGCTAAGAATAATCAGATGATGGCCGGTGAAATTGAACTTGGTACGATTGAAGCCCTGGGTAGTTCTGTAACACCTGCCATCGATAATGCCAATAAAATATTGCTCACGCTCGATACAACCGTACATAGTATCAATAATATCCTGGATGCCGGCACACAAAATAATTTAAAGCAATCAATTGCACAGCTTAACTCAACGATGCGTGAATTAAGTCAGTTTTCAAATGAACTGAATGCACAGCGCCAGAAGATCACATCAACGCTGAATAACCTCAACAGCTTTTCGACCAACCTGAACACAAATAATGGCCGCATTAATAAGATCATCACCAATGCAGATGTAACGACTACTAACCTGAGTAAGATCAATTTCGAAAACACAGTCAATGAACTCAAAGCAACCTTACAGTCATTGAATACTACCATCAGCAAAATGAACAACGGAAACGGAACGTTAGCCCTGTTGATGAATGACGACAAACTTTATAAGAATCTGAAGAATACACTTTCTACAGCCAATAACCTGCTGTATGATATCAATGCAAGGCCGTCGAGGTACATCAATGTGAATATTTTTGGTAAAAAGCAAAAAAACGAATGTCCGCCGCAGCCTGCGCCGAATGCAAATGATTAAATTTATTTTGAAAAGAACAAAAAGCAAGGCCCATTTATTGGCGATCCCGCTATTCATTTGCATAATATTGAGTGCTCTCAGTATAAGGGCGCAGGTAGCAGAGTTTGACAGCACAGGGCTGAAGATCATACGAATTTCACATGCAGATTCTGTTGTGGGTATGAACGAGGAAAAAATAAATTATCAGCGACTGATCGGTACAGTGGTGATAGAGCATGATGGTTTTACGATGACCTGCGACAGCGCACATCTTTATATGTCGAAAAATTATGTGGAGGCGTTCAGCAATGTAAATATCACCAAGGCAAATGGCGTCAATGCGCATAGTGACTACATTAAGTACACCGGAAACAATAATACAGCCTATATGAAAGGCGGGGTGCAGATTATCGATGGCAGTAATACACTCAATACCGAAGAACTCACTTACAACATTAAAACAAAGATCGGCAAGTATTTCAAAACCGGCAGCATACAAACTGAAGAAACCACCATCAGCAGCGATGAGGGAACTTATAATGGTTATAGTCAGCAGACTTATTTTAGAAAAAATGTGATTGTCACAAATCCGAAGTATACAATTGAGTCAAAAGAACTGACCTATAATATAAAATCAAAGGTGACCAGGATACTCGATCAGTCTACGATCGTTTCGGATAACAGTACGATTTACTGCAAAAATGGAAGCTATGATTCTAAAACGGGTAATGCAGTGTTTACAACACGGACAACCGTTGTTACTGACGAACAGACGATTATCGGAAACAAGCTTACTTACAATGATAAATCGGGCAATGC
Source organism: Chitinophagaceae bacterium (assembly GCA_020853515.1). Taxonomy (GTDB): domain Bacteria; phylum Bacteroidota; class Bacteroidia; order Chitinophagales; family Chitinophagaceae; genus OLB11. The sequence goes on from JADYYU010000217.1 coordinate 5,598, forward strand.
CACTGCAACAGGCAATGTGATTGTAATAGATGAAAAGAACGATACGAAATTGTTTGCCGACAAAGCTGATTACAATAAAAAGTCAGGCGATGGTAAAGCAACAGGACATGTAGTTATTGAACAGGATTCTGCGAGAAATTTACTGTACGCTCATGAAGCAATCTACAATAAGTTGAACGGGTATGTCAAAACCTCCGGTGATGTGATCATTATAGACACGCTGCAAAAGTCGACGCTGAAAGCAGGGATTGTGGAATTTAATGAAAATTCAAATTTCATGCTGGCTACTTTGTATCCTAAGCTCACAACGCTTGCTGATGAAGACAGCACTTTTATGCGTGCCGACACCATGATGAGTATTCGCATCAGAGACCGGAAAAAACTTGCGTTGATTAATTTGCACCCCGAAAAGAAAGGCGAAAAGCCGGTAATGGTCTATAACCTGCTGTATGCTGATTCTACTTTTAAAAGTCTTGAAAATGAAGATGAAAAAAAGATCGTCATTGCAAACCGGAATGTGAAGATCTTCAGCGACTCGATGCAGGCCGTCTGCGATAGCCTTGTTTATAATCAATACGATTCTACTTATAGTTTGTACAAGCAGCCTGTGTTATGGAGTAAAAACCAGCAAGGCGATGCTGATACGGTTATCTTACACACAGTGAATAATCAGATACAGGAACTCAACCTGATCAACAACGCATTTTTGCTATCACTTACTGGCTACGATACCTATTACGATCAGGTTTCAGGTTCTTATATTGATGCGTATTTTGAAAAAAATGAGATCAATCAGGTGCATGTCAATCAAAATGCGGAAACCATTTATTATGGTAAAGATGATGACGGGGCCTTTCTGGGTTCAAACAAATCGGAGAGTTCTGAAATGACGGTTTATTTTATCAACAAGGAATTGCAACGTATTGTGGGTATCGAAAATCCGAAAAATGTGGGTACCCCAATTGATAAGGAAACAGACAAAACAAAATTTCTCAGTTCGTTCCGCCTGTTGACTGAACGTAAGCCAAAATCAAAGTTTGAAATTTTAAACGATTAAGTATTCGCTTTTTATAGAAATATTCCTTTATTTTCACAACTCAAAAATTAATTGAACTATGAGTGAACTATCATTACGTACAAACGATTCCACCCAGCGTAGTATTTCTATATTGGCAGGTGTGATCCGAAGAAATTCAAACAACAAATGGGAGTTGTTATCAGATCCGGGCCACCATTCAATCGGACTGAAGGCCAATATCAGTGAACCGACTGACAGCAGTATTCAGGTGAATTTTGATAAAAAATATTCAAGGGTGCTCACCTGTTCTGTAACGGCAGATGAAACCTATGCACAGCGTGGTTTTGTGTTTGGCGGATCATGTGGATTTGACAAACTGATCATTTATCATTCCAAGGCAGGTGCGCCTACCAAAAACAGTGACCTGAGTATTGCCGGCAGTAATATCTGGATCCAGGTGATGATGTTTGATTAGAGTATTTTTGACTGACCCTGACTACGAAAGTATGCAGCGTAAATTGAGGAAGTACTGCATTGAATGATTCAATTGGACACGCTGCAGTGAATACTTCAACGTTCAGCGGCACTTTCAGATCGTTTATGTTGGAATTGCTATTAAAAGGAGTTTTATTCGCAACCATAAAAAAAACCATCCGCTTACGCCGATGGTTTTTTTAGTTAATTTAAGACCGATTACTTAATTGTGTTCAGCAAGTTCTGCATTTCAGTGCTTTTGTCTGCTTTGTCTGTAATCATG
>JADYYU010000218.1 GCA_020853515.1 Chitinophagaceae bacterium
AAAAGAAAGATAAAAGGCAGAAAAACCCACCCGTTATCGGGTACAAAAACAACAGCATCCTGAAGTGCGTAATGAGTCAAATAATAGGCATTGAGCTGCCTTAACACCCTAAGAACAGGATATGAAAGCAGAAACAAAGTGACAGCCAGCGACAAAACGGTCAGTAAATCCCAAATTCGTTTTCGCCGCTGTATAATATCCTCCTCGGCATAACTGATCATAGCTTGCTCATGAGGCATTTTTTGCTGAAGCAGGTTTAAAATCAGCGACTGTAAGAGATGTTGCATGGTTGTGGTATCATTAAACTAAGTTCTTTTTTAAGAGAAACAAATTTTCTGAGTAGCTAAAATAATTCTCCCTGTTTGCTTTCATCCTCATCATTTACCAAGCTGATTTCCAGCAGATCTTTTTCGCAAAGTTTAGTACCGATAGCTTTCCAACCAGTCACATCTACAAACTCTTCGAGATTGATGATCTCCTCACTCGGGAGATATTTCTTTTTGCCGGTTTTTAACTTAATCATCGGCGCGGCCTGCGAAGTGATCCATTCAAGATAGTTCCCCTCCCCTTCTTTGATGAACTGAAAACGGGTATTGAGCGTGAGCGTTTCTATTTTAAAACGCTTCACATTAAATTGCTTTTTATCGGCATCGTAATAAACTGCACTGAGAACAGCCTGCGGTTTAAATTTCTCAATCATCACGACCTTGTCTGCATCAAAGCGATTTGACAATTCTGTGTTACTTAAAGTGTAATGTCCATCATTGTATAAGGTGATCACCTTATCATCTTCACCAAAACTACCCAGATACATTCCCTTCTCCTCTGTATTAAGCCGACCTACCACATCGTCGTACCAAAGTTTACGGCCACCCAATGATGAAGTGCCCTTATACTTTTGCTTGACTCCTTTCACCGGATACTTGGTTACCTGATTGCCCATACTGCTTCGCCCTTTGATCGACAATTCGGCAAAATCAAATTCAAAGGTTTTTATTTTAGCCTTGCAGGCCGCACTCAGTGAAATGCTCACTACTTCACTTTCGCCATTGGCATTGGAGGTAAAGTACAGTACTTTGCTTTTGGGGGTTCCTTTTGTAAGGTCGTATTCTTTGTCGCGGGTGATACCGGTTACATTAAAACGTTTGGCGTACGACACACCGCTTTTGCCATCCACATAAATCAGGTTGAAAGTGGTACGATCATCTGCTTTTCTGAATACCTCCGCATGAATAATATCTTTGCCTACAAAGACTTTGTCGGCCACTTTAAAAATTTTCATTTTACCTTCCCGGGTAAAAGCGATGATATTATCCATATCCGAACAATCAAACAAAAATTCATCTTTCTTCAGTCCGGTACCGATAAAACCTTCTGTCCAGTTGGCGTAAAGTTTAGCATTGGCGATCGCAATTTCGGCGATCTGAATATTGTCAAATACACGGATCTCCGTTTTTCGTTCCCGGCCTTTGCCATATTTCTTTAATAAATTTTCGAAGTAGGCTACTGCAAAATCCGTCAGATTAGCCAGATGATGTTTGGTTTCTTCGATGCTTTTTTCGACCCCTAAAATATGTTCGTCTGCTTTAAACGAATCAAATTTCGAAATACGCTTGATCTTTATTTCAGTTAACTTAACAATGTCGTCTTGTGTAATTTCGCGTTTAAATAGTTTTTTGTATGGCTTCAGCCCTTTATCGATCGCAGCGATCACTCCTTCCCAGGTTTCTTCTTCTTCAATATTGCGATAGATCCTTTTTTCTATAAATATTTTCTCCAGCGAAGAGTAATGCCAGTTGTCTTCCAGTTCACGCAACTTTAATTCCAGTTCAAGCTTTAGGATATCCTTTGTTTGATCAGTTGAAATTTTGAGTAGTTCCGAAGCGGTAATAAAGACTGGTTTATCCTGCACGATCACGCAGATATTCGGCGAAATAGACACTTCGCAACTTGTGAAGGCGTACAATGCATCGATCGTCTGATCTGCGGTAACACCTGCGGCCAGATGAATCTCTATTTCTACTTCAGCCGCAGTGTTGTCCGATACTTTTTTGATTTTTATTTTACCGCTGTCATTCGCTTTTACAATACTTTCGATCAAAGAGGGTACAGTTACTCCAAAAGGAACATCCTTAATGAGTATCACTTTGTTGTCATTTTTCTCAATATGACATCTCACCCTGACTTTGCCGCCACGCTTTCCGTCATTGTACGCACCTACATCCACCATACCGCCCGTCAGAAAATCAGGGAACAATTCAAATTTTTTCCCTTTCAGGTATTTGACCGATGCGTCGATCAGTTCACAAAAATTATGAGGTAAAATTTTAGTCGAAAGACCAACAGCAATGCCTTCAGCGCCCTGCGCAAGCAGCAGCGGAAATTTCATGGGCAAGTAAACCGGCTCATTTTTGCGGCCATCGTAGCTTAACTGCCAGTTGGTAATTTTATGGTTGAAAGCCACATCGAGTGCAAATTTAGATAAGCGGGTTTCAATGTAACGCGGTGCGGCTGCACTATCCCCTGTTCGCACATCGCCCCAGTTGCCCTGGGTATCAAGCATCAGATCTTTCT
>JADYYU010000219.1 GCA_020853515.1 Chitinophagaceae bacterium
GTAAAGGTCTGGTACGATGCCAGTTGAGATACCTTGCCGCTCACACTTTCAAGTCCATAGATCTGCATGGCTTCACGGGAGTTTTTAAATTTTGCAAGGTCATCATCACTCACTCCTTTTGCTTCAAATTCTACGATAGCAGCCCTCACCTCTTTTTCCATATCTGCCAGCGCGGTGCCTGGTTTGGTCATGATATTAAACTGAAAACTCCCGGCCAGTTCATCTGTCGGGTTTGAAGCGTAAGCACTTTGAGCCCGTTGTGTTTTTACCAGTTTTTGATACAGGATCGAATTGTTGTCGCCTCCGATGATTTCTGCCAGGCAGTCAAGTGCGGCCTCGTCTTTATGATGAGAAGGTACACCGGGCAAAGCACAAACCAGCATTGGTAATTTAGCATATTGGTCGGTCATGCTGACATAGCGGTCTGCTTCCAGTTTTGGGGCGGGTAAAATAGTTTTTTCAACTTTAGGACAGGGAGGAATGCTGCCGAAGTATTTCTCTACCAGTTTAACTACCTCTTTGGTATTCACATCACCACCCACTGTCACCACGGCATTGTTTGGGCCATACCAGCGCAGGAAAAAGTTTTTAAGATCCTGCACATTCACCCGGTTAAGATCTTCAATATATCCGATGGTGAGCCATGAGTAGGGGTGTCCGTACGGGACCAGGTTTCTGGCCATGGTTTCCTGTACCAGTCCGTAAGGACGGTTGTCATAATTTTGTCCGCGTTCGTTTTTAACAGTAGCGCGCTGCACTTCGAATTTTTGCTGGGTAACAGCATCCAGTAAAAAGCCCATCCGGTCAGCCTCGAGCCAGAGCATTTTTTCGAGCTGATTACTTGGTACGGTTTCAAAATAATTGGTACGGTCGCGGTTGGTGGTGCCGTTGAGTGTGCCGCCTGCTTCGGTTATAATTTTAAAATGTTGTTCGTCGGCTACGTTATCACTGCCCTGAAACATCATGTGTTCAAAAAAGTGTGCAAAGCCTGATTTGCTGATCTCTTCGCGTGCTGAACCGACATGGTAGGTGACGTCTACATGGCAGATCGGGTCGCTGTGATCTTCATGCACCAGCAGGGTGAGTCCGTTCGGTAACAAATATTTTTCGTAGGGAATCACCACATCAGCAGCATTTGATCTGGTAATTTTTTCTACCAGTTTAGCTTGTGCAAAAATTAACTGAGCGGCCAGCGTCATCGCGCATAGCAGAAAGCTTTTTTTCATTTTATTGAAACTTTAGAATTTAAGAGATAAAATAAGGAAGTACGAATGTAAAATATATATTTAGTATTTTTTCAGGTAAAATTTGCCGGTGTAATTGCGAAGTTGCAGGGAGATTCTGTTTGCTGCCGCACAGGTGCTTACTTTTTTGACTTTACAACTTCTTTGACCACATTGGTATCGAGCATAAATACATCTTCGTTATCCGACTTCATGAAGTACTTTTCGCGGGCATATTTTTCAACGGTCGATGCCTCTGTTTTCAGCGCATTTTTTTCAATTTGCAAGCGGGCCACTTCTTTTTCGAGGTAGTCGATCTTTTCTTTCATTTCCTTCAGTTCTGCTTTCTGTTTACGCAGAGACATGATATCATACTGGGCAAAAAAGAAAACCCATACAACAAAAATGACTGTAATGAACAGAAATTTATTTTTGAATATGGGATGTATTTGCATGCCGGTATAATTCGTTCGGTAAGGGCATTAGGCCTTGGGAGCAGCATCCATTTTTTTGCGCAATGCAGCAGTCATCTCCATTGATACTGCACTTTTATCTATTTTAAGAATAGTATTGCGGTCTACTTCGAGTGACAGGGTGCCATCATCAATTTTTACTATTTTACCATGAATGCCGGCAGTGGTAACGATCATATCACCTACATTGGTACTGTTTGAAAATTCTTTTTGTTCTTTCGCTCTTTTCATTTGCGGTCTGATCAGAAAGAAATACATAACACCGATCATGCCAACCATAAATACGACATTAATCATCGGATTTTGTTTGCCGCCTTCACCCACCATTAATAAAGTTTCTACTGTATTCATTTTTTTAATGCTTATTTTTTTTCGAACGCAAAAGTAATTACTTTTTGTGAGTTGACGGGTATTTTTATTGCAGCCTCAAAGCCACACCGGCTCCCGGCAATTTACTTTTGAACTACCTGTGCCTGTATCAGTAAATTGTATACCGAAGGGTTACCGTTGGTGATCACCGATACGATCTTTTCGTTCATGCCGGGCTTGCCTTTGCTGTCGAAACTGACTTTGATTTTGTCGCTTTCGCCCTGTTTAAAAGGCCTTCCGGGATAGTCGGCCACGGTGCATCCGCACGAAGCTTTGGCTTCATTAATAATAATATCGCGTTTGCCCTGATTGGTAAAAGTAAATTCGTACTGAACCACTTCGCCTTCTGTGAGCACCCCAAAATCATGGATGGTATCTTTAAACACCAGTTTACCCAGTTCGTTCACTTTTGCTGAGTCAGCCTGATTTAAGCTTCGTGGATTATTGATCAGCGAAGCCGGTAGTTTGCCTTTGAGGGCTTCATCGTCTTTTTGCGAGTTGCTGCTGCTGCATGCCATCATAAATAAAAAAACAACGGATAAGATATTTCTGTTCATTATTTTTTAGTTTTAAAATTAGCGGATAGGGATTAGTAATCGGGTTAATTTGTTTTTATTGATCGATATTTTTACACAAGCGTTGTAGCTCACGCCATCAGAGTGAACTTGCAAGGCAAGGTGTTTTTACTTTCTGATATACTGGGTTTTATGTAATTGATTGTCTCGTTCCAGATCCTTTCGCACATTATCGAGCAAGCCGTTTACAAACTGACCGCTTTGCGGCGTGCTGTATGATTTTGCCAGATCGATGTATTCATTGATGGTTACTTTAACGGGGATGGTTGGGAAGTACAGAAATTCGCAAATACCCAGATGCAGGATGATCATATCGAGCGCAGCAATACGTTCCGGGTCCCAGTTCACCAGTTTGGGGTCGATCAACTGAAAAGCAAGTTCTTTTTTATCATAAAAACACTTCACCAGGTCTTGTGCATATTCCAGTTTTTCGGCCGAGATGATCTTATCGAAAGGAAAAGCCTTAATGTTCATGAGCATTTTTTCGTTCCAGGCAAAAAGCATTTCAAAGTCGTTATACCAGTTCATATAGTGCTCGGCCAGCAGCGAAGCGGTGTCTTCATTGCCATAGATGCAAACATCAAAAATAGTTTCGATGATTTTTTTCTCTTCCTGCGAATTCCTTTCGTTATGACTGACATACTGCAGGTATTCCGGAGTTTTCGATAGTAGTACGTACAAGGCTTTGATGGTTTCTTCTTCAAAAATAAAGGCCACCTTATATTTTTTCACCATGTTGGCAAACAGTTCATTCCGTTTCAATTGTTCTACCAGAATGTTACCAGCCAGTTTTGTATTTACCTGCATATCTTCGGCGGTAGGTGCCATTTTAGAAGCACGCTGATTGGCCGAAATCAGCACATATTGGGTGATCTGGTACATCAGTTGAATGGTGGCGATGTAAAGCGCATTTGTTTTATCAAATTTACCATTTAGATGTTTCAGCGCAAGATCAGGATTCAGTTTATTTTCCTGCGAGTTGGTTTCGTAAATTGTTTGTAACACATTGATTCTTATATTTCTTCTGCTGATCATATCGTAAATTTAAGAGCTATTTCTCCTGAGTGTTTTTTAAAATGGTCGGCAAATGTACGGCAGAATCTTTAATTTGCTTTCACTGTTTACGGAAATAGCTTGGTAAAGAAAATGTCCTGTGCGCATCACATTTTAGCGATTCCCCGGCAGAATCAAGCCTGTACAGGTGCCATAGATGTCTGCTATTGGGTAAAAAATTGGCTTGCAGACTCAGCTCGTTCCTGAGGTGGTTCGGCTGCTGACTTACGATCACATTTTATGTTAAAAGGCCTGTTTATAATTGAATTAATACATTAATTTATTTTTAATATTAAATTATGTATATTTGTAAAATATTGTAAATTAGTTACAATACTAATTATGTTATTCTGTATGCATTTTAACTTTAGCTTTTGTTTGAAATATATAATTTTTTTTTATTTATTTTCACCTCGTTATTGCTTCAAATTTACCTGTAAAATCCACACACATTGTTTATAAATAATAATCTAAAAGTAAAAATAGATAATGAATATAAAATTCTGTGGGTAGGTATCGACTTGCAGGACAAATTATGTTATTCGATCAGTTTTCTCGAAAATCTCACGCATGTTAAGGAACTGATCGTTTATCTGATCAAAAAAGAAGATATCCGTTATGTGGTAGCCTATTCACTCAATAAGGGCGTATGGAATCTCGGAGGAGATCTGGAGTTTTTCGTAAACTGTATTAAAAATAAAAATCGCAAATCGCTCGAAGACTATGCTTATAAATGTATCGAGTTAGTTTATAATTATAACAGTAATTATGAAATGGATGTTTTTTCAACCTGTGTAGTGCAGGGAAATGCGTTTGGCGGCGGTTTTGAAAGTGCCTTGTCGGGCAATTATATTATTGCAGAAGAGTCGGCAAAATTCAGTTTCCCTGAGGTGATCTTTGGCACCTTCCCCGGTATGGGGGCTTATAGCTTTCTCACAAAAAAAGTGGGATTTAACAAGGCTAACGAAATCATCAATTCAAATAAAACCTACACGGCTAAAGACATTTTTGATCTCGGTATCATTAATAAGGTCTGTGACGACGGAATGGGCATCGCCACCATGAGTACCCTGATCAAAAACGGCGATATGGAACCTTATATATCCAACCCTTTTTTGAATATCTGTAATAAAGTATCTAAAAAAGAACTGCTGGATGTGGTGAATGTATGGATCGCCAAAGCATTTACATTATCGGAAGATAACCTGAGCAGAATGCTGAAACTGGCAAATTTTCAAAAGCGGAAAATCGAGATCACCAAGGCGGTAGAACCCAGTATAGAAGAAGAAATGAAGATAGCGGAAGTTAATTCACTGATTAACAGCTCCTTCTAGTTTTCCAACCTTTCAGAACCTCTTTTCGTCTATATTCTGATATTTTGTGCATATTAACATATGTTAATGTTCAAAAAAATAAAAAATTACACTTATATTTGTTCAAATAATTTAAAAAAACTCGAAAATGAAAAAAATTCTTTCCATCTCCCTGTCGGCAATGCTGCTTTTTGGCTTTGCTGCCTGTAAAAAAAATAACGGTAATTCGATCGGTACCAATCCTTTCGGATCTACAACCAATAATAATACCACCCCTCCACCGACACCGGTAGATCCATTGGGACCCATGCCGGATGTGTTTACTAAAAAAGCAGTTATTGAAGAAGCGACTGCAGCCTGGTGCGGATATTGCCCGAATGGCGCTTACTTTATGAAAGCGGCCGTAGATGCAAATCCTGACAGAGTGTACGGTATCGCTTACCATGACGGTGATGTGATGTCTGATATGTATGATCCGTTCACTACCACATCCACAGCCGATCTCGAAGCCCGTTATGCCATCTCTGGTATTCCCGGTGGCATCGTAAACAGAATGGCGAGCACAAATAACTATAACACATGGAATTCTGATGCAACAGCAGAATTAGCTAAAACTCCATTGGGCGGTTTAGGCATCATTACTAAAAAAGTAAACGCTACAACCTACACCATCGATGTACATGCCGGATTTTCTTCTACAGCAGCAGCCGGTGACGAATATTACTTAGTAGCTTATCTGCTCGAAGATGGCGTTCATAAAGGCTCAGCCTATGATCAGCATAATTATATGGATGCTGATGCTTCTTCACCTTGGTATCAAAAAGGGGATCCAATGCCGGCTTCAAACTATGTACACAACCACTTGTTGCGTCAGGTATTGTTTGCAAAAGGTATCTGGGGTACTTTAATTCCTTCTGTAAAAATCAAAGCAAAAGGCGAATTCAATGTATCTGCTGATGTTGATATGTCAACTGAGTATGACCTGAGCAAAGTGACTGTAATTGCAATGATCGTGAAAAAAGGATCAGCAGCAGCACAAGATTACATCGAAAATGTACAAGAGTGCAAATTGGGTGAGATCAAAAAATGGGATTAATTTTTTTTAATTTATTATATAAAAAACGCTCTTTACGGGCGTTTTTTTTTACCTTTAACTGTAATATGTTTCAATGAAAAAACTCCTTATCTTCATTTTCGCAGGCTGTTTTTTAGTAGCCTGCAAAAAAGAAACCGACACAGGCAACAGTACAGGACCCACCGTAAACCCTGTAGGGGAGCCTCCACTCAGTTTTACTAAAAAGCTGATGATGGAAGTGTTTACCGGCGAATGGAATCCGAATTGTCCTACTGGCAACGACTCCCTGACTGCCATGATGAAGATAGACAGCAACATCATCGCAACATGTATCCATCAGGGCGACTGGCTGGCTATCACACCCTTTTTTGATGCCCTTAATATGCACCTCGGTGGCGTGAACGGTTTTCCCCGGGCAGCGATCGATCGTAAGCCTGCCACCAAAGGTTCACAGCTCGACTCCGCAGTGTACAGTATTTTTAACTGGAGGCTGAATATTGACGAGTTGTTGCTGAATCAAACCGCCAACTATGGTCTGGCCATCAGCAGTAAAGAAAAAAATGACAATCTGGAAGTGGCCGTGTACGTCGGGTATAGCGACTCTTTGCTGAAGCGAAGCAGACTCACCGTGTATCTGGTAGAAGACAGTGTGAAGGCAGTGAACCAACTGAATGCCGATTCAACCTACCTGCATCAGCACACCTTGCGAAAGGTGATGAGCAGCTATACCGGCGACTCGATCAGTATGCTGGGCGGTCATATGCTCACCAGAAATTACAGTATGACACTCAATGGGTTTTACAGTAAAAAGAGTAATCTGAAAATAGTCGCTTTTATCAATATTATCGGAGACGATTTTAAAACAAACGAAATCTTAAATGTGCAGCAGGCCCGTCTGAATGAAGTAAAAAAATGGGACTAAGCGGTGCCCCTCAATACTGCCTGAAGTACCGTTATCTGTCTCTTTAAAGTAATTTAGCCGCTTTGTGTTTGCCTAATAAAATATACCAGGGTTTATGATGCTGACTTTTACTGAAGAAAATTATCTGAAGGCTATTTATCACCTTGAAATTTCGTCTGAAACCAGGGAAACTTCAACCAATACAATAGCCGAACACCTGGGCATTAAACCGGCTACGGTAACAGCCATGCTGAAAAAATTAAATGATAAGGAGTATATTTCTTATCAAAAGTACGGCAAAGTGTCACTATCGGCAGCCGGCCGCAATATCGCCCTGCAGATCGTTCGCAAACACCGGCTTTGGGAAGTGTTTCTGGTAGAGAAACTTGATTTTACATGGGATGAAGTCCATGAAATCGCGGAGCAGCTCGAGCATATTCAATCGTCTAAACTGATCGATCAACTCGATAAATTTTTGAAATACCCGGCCTTTGATCCGCACGGCGATCCCATACCGGATACCGCAGGACAGGTGCACGAGCAAACAAGGCTGACGCTGGCTCATGCTGAAATTGGTAAAGTGTATAAAGTGATTGCTGTCAACGATACATCGGCTGTTTTTTTACAATACCTCATGCAATTGCATATTACACTTTCTACCAAATTGAAAGTCCTGTCACGACTGGAGTTTGATCAGTCGATGATCATCCTGATCAATCATCAAAAAGAGATCATCATCTCCGAAAAGTTATCACAAAACATCCTGATTGCCTGAACCTATGTCTATCCGCAATAACTATCTGAAATACCTGAATCCGCTGGAATTACTGCAGACTAAAAAAGTGCTGAAAAGTAATCCCAACGTGCTTAAGACCGACAAGCCCGAAACGGAATCAGTCATTAGTTTATATACTTACAACCGCGAAAATTGCATCAGTCAAACCAGGCTGAAAACCGATGAGGTGAATGTGGAGCGCTTTGAACGTGAAAAAAATTACTGGCTCAACCTCGACATCCTGAATAAAAAAAGTGTGGAAGTGGTCGGCAACAATATCGGACTCGACGCCCTCATCATTGAAGATATTCTGAGTGTGCATCAGCGGCCTAAAGTAGATGAATTTCAAAACTATTTTACCTGTGTGTTGCAGATGCTTTATTATAATGCCAACTTTCATTCGATCGAAAGCGAGCAGGTGAGTTTTGTTTTGGGTAAAAATTTTCTTTTTACATTTCAGGATGATTCACACCGCGATCAGTTTGATACCGTGCGCGAAAGACTGACCAATCCGGTCACCAAAATCAGGCAGTTTGGCAGCGATTATTTACTGTATGCGCTGCTTGATATCATCGTCGATAATTATTTTGAAGTACTTGAAAAACTGGGCGAACAAATTGAAAAACTCGAAGAGGAGATCACCCGCAACAAAGCGGACTCCTATACCATGAACCGTATCAATAACCTGCGCAAGGAATTGATTTTTTTCAAACGTAATACCAGTCCGGTGCGCGAGCTCATCAATAATATTATTCGGTCAGATCATGTGTATATACAGGATGCTAATAATAAATATTTCAAGGATATCAACGACCATGTTGTACAGATCATAGAGTTGACGGAGAGTTACCGCGATGTGATCATGAATATCAGGGATCTGTATTTAAATCAGACGAATCTGAAACTCAATGAAGTGATGAAATTTCTGGCCATCGTCACCACTTTGCTGGCGCCTGCCACGGTGATCGGCGGTATTTTTGGTATGAATTTCGACCGCATTCCTTATCTACACGATCAAAATGGTTTCTGGATCGCCACGGTGCTGATGCTGATCGTTCCGGTGCTGATGCTGTTTTATTTTCGTAAAAAGGGCTGGTTTTGAGATTAGTCGAAAGTCAAAAGAAGAAAGTAGAAAGTCAAAAGAGGGGCAGAGTTTGAAAACGACAATTCATTTTCTTTTTACTTTCTACCAATTACTTTTTGCTTTCTATGCATTTTGCCTTACCTTCGCGGCGGCAAGTCTTATACGACCAGCTCCTGCTACTCCTCCAGGGTGGGAACACAGCAAAGGTACGCGGTTGAAGCGGTGCGATATAAGTAACTTGCCATTTTTTGTGCGCGTTACTTTTTTTAATGCACTCATCCCGATCCAATTTCTTTCCCTTTCATTTCCTGACAATCTGAATAAGTATTTTCGCAATTTTGGCGGGTAGCGATTATTTTTGCAACTCAAAATAAACAATATGAAATTTTTTATAGATACAGCCAACCTTGCACAGATCAAAGAAGCCAATGAACTGGGTATTTTAGACGGTGTAACCACCAACCCTTCATTGATGGCTAAAGAAGGAATTCAGGGTCAGGACGCCGTTTGGAAACATTACAAAGATATCTGCGACATTGTGAGTGCGCCTGTGAGTGCAGAGGTGATCTCAACCGATTTCGCCGGCATAGTGGAAGAGGGTAAAAAACTGGCCGCCATCGA
>JADYYU010000220.1 GCA_020853515.1 Chitinophagaceae bacterium
ATGATCAAAAGGATGCAAAAACCGGTCTGCGATATCAGCTCCTAAGGAGAGCGGATTCGACACAATATCCCAACTGTTCCAGCGCAGAAAGCGCCCGACGTAAACACCGAAGGCAGCAATGAAAAGCAGTGATACGACAATAATGTTGGTAGTGAATGCGGAACATTTTTCGAGCAGAATTTTTTCGATCTGAAATAAACTCATAAAACCAAACAGCAAACCAGCCCAGGCAAACGATAAGATCATAATCAGATCGTACCATTGAGGCATGCCGTCATGTCTGTGCAAATGAAAAAGGTCGGTGAGTATATAAGGTGAGTTTGGAAATAGCAGTAGCCATGCAGTAGCCAGTGCGGCAAACGAATAGCGGTTGATGCTGTGCCTGTGCAATACCAGATATGAAGATATGATACAGGGCAAAATGGCCAGCAGCAGATTCCAGTTTAAAAACAGATACAGCATACTGCCTGTGTAAGCAAAGCGCAGCAGCGAAAGTGAAAAGCAGAAGATAACCGTAAATGTCAGCAATAGTAAGACCTCGAAACGATAGATTTTTGTAAAATGAAGCATGCCTTATTTTTTAATGGCAAAACTACCGGCACATTGTACTAAGAAAATATTAAAGTGGAAACGGATGCTGTTAAAAAAAGCAGAATCAATTATTTTGGTTGTTGATCATATCGATCTGCTGTTGTTCATAAAATTTTTCATCTTTCTTTACCCGGTTAAACGATCTGAACATCAGGCCAATACTGCCCTGAAACACATGTGCCGTTTGCGGTACAGACACCTTGTACATATCTGCCCGACCATCAGAGCCATAGTGATCTGCCTGCAAAGTATTAAAGCGACTGAAATAATATCCGTATTCTGCACTTAAAGACACATACAGGATACGGTTGATTTTTTTGTTGAAACAGAGGCCGGCTGAGGGAAGGAAACCTCCAAACCATTGTTTTTTATTCAACAAAAAATACTCACTGTAATTTGAAAAATTGGCCCGTCTGTACACAATATTTGAAAGTTGAAGGGTGCTTGAGGCATATCCGATTTTTGTGTAAAGTTCCAGTACAAACGACGGCCGGTAAATCCAATAGGAGAGGTAAGCAAACAGCGCTGTTTTTTTCAGGCGCCCGCTTTGCGAGGAGGTATCAATCAGCCGCAGGTCATAATCTGTAAAAGCTTGCTCAATGCTCCGGTCGAGTAGTTTTTTATTTAAATGAAATGAACTGTAGTTTAGTCCCCCGCCTGCACTGAAATGTTTTTTGATTTTAAAACCAAGTACCCCTTCAATGCCAGCTCCGGGGCCTGATTGAAAAATAAGGGAAGAATTTTTGTGATTAAAATTAAGGACACCCGAGGTGAAGGCAATTTTATAGAATGGAGCTGACTTGTAACTTTTTCGCGGTAATTTGGTAAGTGAGTCTGTTGGAGGAGAAGTTCGTTTTTGGTTTGCACGGAGGTTCGCATCAGGGGCCTGCCCATTGCTGAAAAAGGAACTGCACAGTATAAGCATTACTAACAGAGATCTCATTATAAAGTGATTTTTACAGGCGGCAAAAGCGTATCGTATAAAGCTCCGCTTCTCAATGCAACAATCACGCGAAATTGATATAGCATGCTGCTGTCGGGGACTGAGTGTAATTGAAAGGCATAATTTTTTTGAAAAGTTTCCGAAGCTGTAAACACGGCAGGCACCTCAAAATAATCATTCAGTGGGCTGCCTGCAGGATGGGTAGAGTCAAAATCCTGCAGCGCTGAAATGCTGATACTGCTGACGGTGTCGTAGTAGAGGTAGTTGAGTTGGATGGTGGTGGCATAGGCTGCCGGAATGAATGCCATACTGCTTTCTGCCTTGCAGTCAAGTTCCTGCGTGTCAAGGTCAATGTTGATGGAAAATTTTTTTGCAGGCACACTGTCCATTGCCTGCATCGGAAGACCGGTAGTGTAGCTGAAAGGCAGCATATTGATTTTATTCAGCAGGATGCAATGACGCATTGGTCTGCAGCTCTGATAGAAAGACAGTGCGAACACAAATCCGGTCAGAATACTAAATGAGATTACTTTTTTCAATGAAAGCATAAATTTTATAATGCAATATAAATTAAATTTCCTGGTATAAAAAAATGCTGCACTTTCATGCAGCATTTCAGAATTATGATTTGGTTAGTGATTATTATTGTAAATCAACAACACGGGTCAGGGCCAGTTCATTGATCACATAGATTGTTTTACCACCTTGTACAGTAGTGTTCATATTCCATGGAGCTACTACCACGGTGCCGGTTCCCTTACCCAGTCCCTGCAGTTCAGAAGCTGTGAAGGTGGCCGATGCTGTGTTAGCTGCAGTTCTTTTCAGTACGGTACCATTCGGGCCTGAGATCTGAAAATAAACGGAGTCTGAATTGTTGACACTACCGCCTACGCCTAATACAAAATCATTGGCGCTGTTGATAGAACTGAAAGTGTTCAGATCGCCGGAAGTTGGCAGGGCTTGTGCGGTTGCGTCGTGTGTAAATGCAGGGATTCCGTTGCCTCCGCCTACACTCCAAACCAGTGAGCCGGACATATCGATACCTGTGATGTCATTAGCGCTTGTGGAATAGTAATAAGCGTTATTAGCATTTTTTGTAAAAACCTTCCCTTCCAGTGAAATAGCGCCGGCATCATTATAGGTGCCTGCAGCCAG
>JADYYU010000221.1 GCA_020853515.1 Chitinophagaceae bacterium
GGGTGTGATATTTTTTTAAATCCTTTGCAGGATGGCGGCGGCATAAAAACGAAGCTGGTAGAGGCTTTGGGATTTGGCAAGAGTTGTGTTTCTTCTGCAAATGGCGCCATCGGTGTAGCGGCTGATTGCACAGGGGGGCGTCTGAAGATCGTGGCAGATAAAGACTGGGCAGCATATAGCAAAGCCATCCTGCAGGCATCGAAACCTGACAATGACAATGCGGATTTTTATGCCCTTTTTTCGTGGCAAAAAATTGCCGAAAAGGCTGTTAGGGCTCTCGGACAGTAAGTGCCGCTGCAGCCACTTACTGCTCGGCGGTCTTCCGTTTCACCACCAAAAAACAATTATCGTCAATGGGCAGATAGCCATATTCAAAACAATAATAGTAGCGTCCGCCCCGTTTATTGTCGTATACGCTGGTATGGTATTTAAATTGAAATCCTCTGCCCAACAAGCGGTCCATGTGGGTTTTAACAATTTTCCGGTCACCCAGAATCTGTTGCAGTATCTGCCGGTTTTTACGCATGGCATTCATTACATTTCGCATAAAATTGTTCTCGCACGACTTAAAATGATTGTGGTAAGCATTCCGGCAGTCATAGTTGCAGAATTTTTTATCGATACGGCCCTTGAGCCCCTTGCTGCATGCAAGGCATAGTTTTACATCTGTGATAAGCATAGTAGGTACTTTTTCAGAAACTAAGGTAAGCAATTAAACTAAAAAACGAAATATATTGGATTAAAAATATGGTTCCTGTTAAATTTAAAAATCAATTGAGAGCATCCTGTTTTAGCATTCCTCGTTTGCCAACCTTCCGTCTACCTGATCTTCCTGAGCCTTTTGTGAAAATTGTTGGTCTTTTCAAAACGTAACAATCTTTGTATTCCCCATTTTTATTTACCTTTGCGCCCTTATGATACGACCAATAGTGGCTTACGGAAACCCCATTTTGCGCCGCGTGTGCAAACCCATTCAGCCCGATCACAAAAATCTGAGCGAACTGATTGCTAATATGTGGGACACGCTGTATAATTCAAATGGCGTGGGTCTGGCTGCACCGCAGATCAATCAGGATATCAGACTATTTTTGGTAGATACCCTGCAGATCGTAGAAGGTGCCGACGAAGAAGACAAAGACTCTTACAAAGACGAAAAGCCCATCAAGCAGGCATTTATCAATCCCACTGTAATATCGCTGCAAGGAAATGAATGGAAATATAATGAAGGTTGTCTCAGTATTCCCAAAGTGCGTGAAGACATTATGAGAAATGAACAAGTTACGCTCAGCTATCAGGATGAAAATTTTGCGCAGCATACCCAAACGTTTGATGGCATTACGGCCCGTGTAATTCTGCATGAATATGATCATATAGAAGGCAAACTGTTTATCGATTACATTTCACCCCTTAAAAAACGTCTGATCAAAACCAAGCTTGACAATATTTCAAAAGGCAAGGTAAGGGTTGATTACCGGATGATTTTTCCTAAATAAGCAAACATAGTTAAGTTGGCTATCCGCCTAAACCGGCATAAATAGCCGTTGTCCATCGTTGCGGCAAAAAGCGGATAACCCCTGAAGAAATATTCGCCAGTGTTCCCGGCACTATGATCATCCTTTTTTTCAGGGTCCGTTCAACCGCAATTTCACCCACCCTCGCTACCGGTACGGCCATTTGCACACCAAACCAGCCTAATTTTTCTTTCGTGTCTGTTTCGATAGAGGGCTTGGTAAATACAGGCCCCGGGCATAAACAACTGACGCTGATATGCTTTTTTTTAAGCTGATACCGTAAGCTGTAACTAAAAGACAGCACGGCAGACTTGGTAGCCGCATACATATTTTTTTCGGGTATAGGGGCAAAACCAGCCATACTCGCCACATTTAAAATATAAGAAGGCGCATTGCTTTCAAGCAGCGGCAACAGAGTCAAACTCAATGCCATCGTAGATTCAAGGTTAAGCCGGGCCATATAACGAAGCGAATCGAGCGGCAATTTTAAGTAATCATTGGTGCCGCCAAAACCGGCTACATTGCAAAGCATCTTCAGCGCGATCTTCTTTTCTTTGCACCAGGTTGCAATTTCAGTCGCGGACGATTCAAAACTCAGATCCTTTGCGATGATCTCTACCCGTACGGCATAATTTTTCTCCAGTTGCGCTTTAGCCTGCTTCAATCCGGCCTCGTGCCGTGCGATCAAAATTAAATTGTAGTGCCTTTTGGCAAGTGCCTCTGCAATGGCAAAGCCAATACCCTTACTGCCACCTGCCACCAGCGCATAGGGACGCACAGCACCGGACGGCACTGCACTTTTGGCCTGCAGATTTTGAAGTTGAACAGATAGCACAAACAGGATAAATATGGCCGATTTGAAGCATGAAGACATAAAAAACATTTAAAGAAAAAATAAAATTAGACTCATTCAATGATATTATTTGTACCAGCTATGAATCATACAACATAAACAGCTAATTGTGTAAACGGGGTGCGGCATTATTCGTCATTTTTGTAACGCGTTAAACTATAAAAGTGCACTGCCATTTATATTAATCAAATTTTGGTATTACTTTGTATATCAAAAACCGGTTAATTATGTCAAACGATCTTATGCCCACACAAATACATCCACACCGAATCCGTCAGGTATTATTTCTTTCGCTGATACTTTTTATTGGCTTGCTTATTTTTAAGGAGCTCTACTTTATGATGAGTGCCTTGCTGGGCGCCATTACTTTGTACGTTATTATGCGCAATGGCATGATCAAACTGGTAACCAAATATCGCATGAAACGGTGGTTGGCAGCCTTAATTCTGATGCTGATCTCATTCATTTTGCTGGTGATTCCGGTTGCCTGGATGGCCTCTGTGGCAATCGATAAACTGGGACCTTTTTTTCAAAACCCGGAAATTGTGACGAACGCCTTTGAACAGATTCACCAGTACCTGATCAATAAATTTAATATTGACATTTTGAAAAAAGAAAATGTCAACAAAATATCAAATCAGGTGATGCCCTTTGCACAAAAAACAATAGGCGGCACTTTAAATACCGCCGGAAATTTACTTGTGATGTATGTGGTACTTTATTTTCTGCTGGTGCAAATTACCCAGGTGGAATTATGGATCCGGAAAAACCTTCCTTTCAATAATCAGAATTCACAATTTTTTCTGGTGGAATTCAAAAATCTGGTTTACAGCAATGCGATCGGCATTCCCATTGTGGCCGTGATACAGGGCATTGCAGCCATGCTGGGTTATTGGATATTTGGGGTAAATGGTTTTGTGCTGATGGGTATGCTCACTGCCATTTGCTCGGTAATTCCACTGGTGGGACCCTCTATTGTATGGGTACCCCTATCTATTTACACCTTGTCACAGGGGCAACAATGGCAAGGCATAGGCATTGCCTTATGGGGCTTTATCGCGATCGGTTCCGTCGATAATATTGCACGCTTTGCATTGCAGAAAAAGCTATCGGATGTGCATCCGCTGATCACTATTCTGGGTGTAATCATCGGTATAAGCCTGTTTGGTTTTATGGGTGTTATTTTCGGTCCTATTTTACTTTCCATGTTTTTTCTGCTGACACGCATTTATAATGACGAGTTTGTAAACCCTGCTGAAATAACTGAGGTGGTAGAGGAGGAACCTGACAACAAAAACAAAACCGATTTGAATGGCTAGGATCACGCTGGCACGAATCATAAAGAAGGCCGCAAAAATTTTGCTGATCTTACTTGGTACAGTTTTATTATTGGTGGCCGGCGTGTACCTTTATTTGAATACAAAATCGGGTACAAATTTACTCCGTAAAAAAGCAGAAACCTTTTTAAATAAAAAATTAAAAACAAAACTGTCCATCGGCAGCATCGAATTCAGCTTACCCAATTATTTTGAAATCAACAAGGTGTATCTGGAAGACAGAAACAAGGATACACTTTTATATGGTGAACAGCTTTCTGTCAGTATCGCTTTGCTCAAATTGATCGGCGGAGAAACGGACATCCGAAAAGTTGGCCTGAAAAATATACAGGTAAATTTAAACCGTGGCGAACAGGACTCTTTCTTCAATTATCAGTTTATAGTTGATGCATTTGCCGGCGAAAAAAAATCTGAAACGGTACATAAAGATACCGCAGCTATGAAGCTGATGTTGCGTCAGCTAACTCTTAACCGCGTGAACTTTCACTTCAGCGATAAAAACGCCGGGTCTTTTATGGACGCTTATGTCCAAGAACTCGATCTGGGTCTTAATATATTTCAGCCCGACAAATTACGCTTTGGCATTAACACACTAGGCACGAAAGGTATCCGATTTACAATGCTCACCACAAAACCCGCGCAAGGAAATGAAGATACAGTAACAACACCTGACAACAAGCTGATGCTGACTGGCAGAAAGCTACAATTATCAGATGTAGAAGTAGACATACAGGATAAGATCAGTGGTTTTAATTATTATAACAGGATCAGTAGATTGCAACTTACGGATGCATTCGCTGATCTGAAGTCAGAAAAAATTAAAGCCGATCAGTTTACAGTCAGCAACTCTGCCTTTCGTATAGTAAGCAATCCTGTAACTACCGAAAGAATCAAGGATACCCTTGTGCAGGAGGCCCCCAAATGGTTGGTAGAGGTTAAGCAGATTCAACTGGATAATGATTCTGTGATGATGGACAACTGGGTTCACAAAAAAACAGATGGCTTCGATGCACAACATATTGCCTTAACCCCTATTACTTTTCATGCCAGCAATACTTTCTTTACCATCGACAGCAGCAGCACTCTCATCACTCAATTGAAATTGCGAGAACAAAGCGGTTTTGTTTTAGACACTCTGCATGCCAATGTGGTTTACAGCAAACATCAGATCACTGCCGACAACCTGTATTTACAAACACCGCAGACCATTATACAGCATAAAGTACAGCTCCATTATGACGATCTGAAAATGCTGACCCGGCAGCCTGAAAAAACACTGGTCAATATTGAATTGAAAGATAGCCGTATCGGCATAGACGATCTGTACATTATAGTGCCTGCTGTCAAAAAATCACTGGCCCCTGAAAAATTCGCACATCAGATACTGAAGCTCAATACAATAATCACGGGAACACTGAAACGATTGAATATTCCAATCATGCAAATTTCCGGTTTGCAGGGCTCGTATGTAAATGCAAAAGCCACACTCATAAATGTAAGCGATATCGACAACATGATGTTTGATATCAATTTATTGCAGGCCATTCTTTCAAAAAATGACCTGGCAAAATTTGTTCAGTTTACACCTGAGGGTTTTGCACAATTGCCCCCGATCATCAACATACAGGCATCCGCACTAGGCAGCATGCAGGACATGATAGCAGAGCTGAATGTCAGTGGTAGCAGTTTATTGCTCGATGCCAAAGCAACACTGAATCATATCAACGACATGACACGTTTTCGGTATGATGCCCTGATCAGAAACAGCCGCATCAGCAAAAGTTTCCTGCTGGCATTTATTCCGAAAGATAAACTTCCGTCTTCAATTGATTTTCCGCAATTATTTATGCTGACCGGCACGCTGGCGGGTGATCTAAACAATATACAGACGGATGTTAAACTCGGAGGAAGCTATGGAATATTTACAGCGAAGGGCTACGTGAAAAATTTTAAAGACCTCCAAAAATCAAGGTATGATCTGAAGGTAAGCAGCGAAGCTTTTGCCATAGGTAAATTACTTAAAAAAGATAGTATCCTTGGAACTGTCAGTATGAAAGGCGGCTTTGCGGGACAAGGTTTTGATGTAAAAACCATGCAGACTGTTGCCGATATCAATATTCATTCCATTGGTTTTAAAAACTATGATTACAGCAATATTCATTTGAATGCCGATTTGAATACAGGTATCGTAAAAAGCACGGGTGACGCAAACGACCCTAACCTTCGATTCAACTACACAGCCACCGCCAATATTGCCGGCGACAACCCATCCGGTGAATTGTGGCTGCATCTAGACACCGCCAGACTGCATGCGCTGCACCTCATAGAAGACACCATAAATATTGCACTCACAACGCATATCATCGCTGACGATATTTCACCGGACAATCTGAATGCGTCCGTTCGTATAGATTCAATGTTTGTCAATGTAAATAAACAAGCTCTGTATCTGGATAGTATTGTGGCCATTGCAAAAGGTCAGGACGGCAAACAGGAACTCACCCTTCGCTCGGCTATCATGGATCTGGAGGCCAATGGTACATTTCAGTATGACAAACTGCTGCCCTCCGTATTGCAATATGTCAATAATTATTATAAAGTCACAAAGGATACTGCAGCAGTTATTACAGCAGAGCAACAGATCGCACTCAAAGGAATCATTCGCGAACATCCGCTGCTGAAACGCTTTGTGCCGGGACTGCTCAAATATGATACGATCACATTCGATGGCAATTACTCATCCAAGGCTACTGACAGTGCCTTAAATTTTAATTTAAAAATGCCTTATGTGGTTTACACAGATAAAAAACTTTATAACGTAAGCATGTCTGTCGTATCTGCCAATGAGCAACTGCGTTATGCCGTAAAAACAGATACCATTCAAAATGGCACAAATAAATTATACGGAATACAACTGGCCGGCTATATCGCCCACGACAGCCTGATTGCAGACGCCCTCACAAAAGATTCGAAAGGCAGCAACCTCTATCAATTAGGGGCCACCGCTTCTATCGTGGGTGACAGCTACACTTTCAGACTCAAAAAAGATCTGGTACTGAATTACAAATCGTGGACGGTAGATCCAATGAATGCCATTTTTTATTCGGCGCAAGGTTTTTATGTCGATAATTTTAAGCTTGGTTACAGGCAATCAAGCATCGACATTCAGAGTGAGCAACAGCAACCTGGCAGCCCGGTTAATCTTGCCGTCAATAATTTTTTAATCAGTGATATCACCTCGCTGCTCAATAAGGATACACTGATTGCAGCCGGTATCATCAATGCAAAAGCCAGAGTGAGCGAGTTTGACAAATCTCTCCCTGCCTTTGAAGGTCAGGTAAAAATCGACAGTATTTTTTATAAAAAAACAGCCGTTGGAAATCTGCTTGTCAATACGCAGAAAGCAGGCGAAAATCAGATCGCTGCAGATGGCAGTTTTACCGGTAATGGCAATGATCTGAAAATGAACGGCAACTACTTTTTAAACAATACGGAAAAACAATTTGATGCAGCCGTCGCAATTACTCAATTTAACATTGCCAGTATAGAAGGTTTTACAAACGGACAAATCAGTAACAGTAAAGGCTCTGTGAACGGGGATGTGAAAGCCAGCGGAAAATTTTCGGAACCGCAGTGGAACGGTTTGCTCAATCTGAAAGATCCCTCATTCAGACTGGCTAAATTCGGCACCCGTTACAAACTTGAAAATCAACAGATCAAACTTGACTATCCAGACATCAGCTTTAACAATTTTACCGTACAGGATAGTGCAGGTAATCAGTTGGTATTGGACGGTGTGGTGCGAGCAAAAAAAACAAACACTTTTGGGCTGGACCTATCTGTAAAATCGGATAATTTTATAGTAGTAAATACACCCAGAGCCACCAACGACCTGATATACGGCTTCGCAGCCGTGAATACACAGGTAACAGTGGGTGGCACTTCTTCAGCACCTGACATTCAGGGTACCATCAGCCTGACAGACAATACCGATGCAACCCTAGTACTGCCCGAAAAAAATATGGATCGCGAAGCAACCAAATCGGTGGTGCGCTTTATTGATAAAGATACTTTCCCACTACCTGAGGCTGTTCTGTTTGTACCGGAAGATCCGGAAAGCATCGCGCTGAATACCTTTCTGAATTACAATCTCAACATACAGCTTTCACCCAAGTCTGCATTAACGGTTGTCATCGATCCGGGTACCGGTGATGAGATCAGGCTCAAGGGCGATGCTAAATTGAATGTAGGTGTTGACCCCGGCGGTAATATTGTATTGGCCGGCAATTACAATTTAGATCAGGGGCATTATATTTTGCATTATCAGTTTCTTGAACGCAAATTTAATTTACTGAGTGGCAGTACCGTAGCCTTCGGTGGTGGTCCGCTTGATGCTCAGCTCGATATCCGGGCAGAATATATTGCCAACACATCAGCCATTGACCTGGTAGGGAATGAACTGGTTGACGTGGATAATAAAACGGCCACTACATTTAATCAAAAAATTCCTTTCCGCGTTCTGTTGTTTATCAAAGGTACATTGAAAGATCTGAAGATCACTTTTGATATACAGCTTCCGGATGAAAATACAGGCCTGAGTAATACGATCGTTACTACTGTTGACAATAAACTGACCCAATTGCGTGCAGATCCGGCGGCAATTAACAAGCAAGTATTTTCCCTGCTGGTGCTCAACCGTTTTGTGGGTGAACAAAGTATGGACTTCTTTAAAGGAAACGGGGATGGCGTCAGTGATATTGCGCGTCAAAGTGTAAGCAAATTTTTGTCTGCCGCACTGGATCAGATCGCCTCAGACCTGATTAAGGGCGTAGATATTGACCTGAATTTAAATTCCTATAAAGATTACAGTACAGGCGACGAGCAACAACGCACAGACCTGAATATCGGTGTCAGTAAACGCTTTATGGACGACCGTTTATCAATCAGTGTTGGCAAAAATCTGGGGATTGAGGGGCAGGACAGAAGTGCAAAGGCCAGACAAC